>JAIPER010000147.1 GCA_021737115.1 Desulfohalobiaceae bacterium | reverse complement strand
GACGTCCGACGTCCGACGTCTGTCCCTCAATCCCCCAATCCCCCAATTCCAGCATTCCAGCATCCCAGCATCTCAGCATCTTCACGATTTCTGCCTGACAAAGAAAGCCGTAATCCTGTTTTCGGTCCTTTCTTTGACAGTGACCTCGAACCCGTCGACATGTATTTTTTCTTTTTCATTGGGAATCCGGCCCATTGCCTCCAGAATAAATCCGGAAAAGGTCTCGTAATCTCTGGAGGCCTTGATCTCCATGCCGATATTTTCATTGACATCTTCGATGTGGGTCTTGCCAAGGACAAGCCATTCCTTGTCCCGGATCTTGATGATCTGTGACGTTTCTCTGTCGGTTTCGTCAACGATCTCTCCAACCAGGCTTTCCAGGACGTCTTCCAGGGTGATGAGGCCGGCCACCTTGCCGTGTTCGTCAACGACGATCGCAATATGCTCCTGAGTCGATTTAAACTGCTGCAGCAGGGAGTCCAGTTTCTTGTTTTCCGGGATGAAATAAGGCTGGCGCATGATTTCACTGATGGAAAGATTCTCCAGGGCGGTGCATTGAAACTTAAAGAGATCCTTGATGTTGAGGATGCCGACGATGGAGTCCCGGTCACCTTCGATAACCGGGATCCTCGTGTAGCCGGAGTCGATGATCTCCTCTACATTCAATTTTGTATCGATCTCGATTACGAACATATCCGCGTTGGGCGTCATGATCGCCGAGGCGCTGGTGTCATCGAAGCGAAAGATGTTTTCGATGAGACGCCTCTCTTCATTTTTGATCTCTCCTTCTTCTTCCACCACTTCGACCATGGTCCTCAATTCTTCCTCGGTGGCAATGGGAGTCTTGTGAACTTTTCCGGTCAGAGTGGGAATGAAGTTCAGAAATTTTATGATGGGCATGAAGAGAATCGACAGCCAGTATAGGGGGAAGATGACGATCCTGGCGATGAGGATGTTGTTGTTGGTGGCGATGGATTTGGGGATGATCTCACCAAAGATCAAAATGAGAAAAGTCATGATGCCGGTAGCTATTCCGACCGCATTGTTGGAAAAATAATGCATGGTAACGGCGGTGGCCATGGCCGAGGCCCCCACGTTGACCAGGTTGTTGCCGACCAGGATGGTGGTCAGCAGTTTGTGGGGATCATCCTTCATCCGTTTGATCAAGCGATAGGTAACGAAACCTCCCTTGGCCAGATGCTTGGCCTTGATGCTGCTTATGGAAAAAAGGGCAGTTTCTGACGAGGAAAAAAATGCGGAAAGCACAAGTAAAACAGCTAATATCAGGATCTGGCCTGACATGGAATAATACCCTCCTGGGAAGACTTTTTATAGGGGTAACGAGGCATTGGAAAAGGAGTGGTTCCTGAATCAGGGTTCCTTTGGGGTTTTGCAGAGCACACCAGTAACTGGATATGATGCAGCCGATTCAAATTCATGGCAGGTGGCCGGGTACGGAAAAAAAAGGGCGGAATTATCGGTAGTCCTCTGTTCATATTTTTCAGCAAAACGAATGTCGGGTCTGATTGTAACCGACAACCAGGTTCTTGCCAATAGAAAATATCTGAAGGTTCTCATTTTATCTGCCGCTCCCGGCTGTGGTCCAGTAATCAGGAAAGGCAGCAATATCCCTGAAGATTTTCAATTGAAATTTGTCATTGGCTGGGGTAGGATAGGACCTGTCAAAGTTGAAAACGAATCATGGGAGCCGGAAACATGAAGATCTGTATGGCCACCAATACCTACCTGCCGCATGTTGGGGGCGTGGCCCGTTCTGTGAACCAGTTCACGGAGGATCTTCGCAGCCTCGGGCATGAAGTTCTGGTTCTGGCGCCGCACTTTGAAGGTGACTGGGTAGAAGAGAGAGCGGGTGTCCTCAGACTGCCTGCAATCCAGAATTTCAACGGAAGCGACTTTTCAGTGCACATCCCTTTGCCCTTTCTTATCGAAAACGAAATCGATTATTTCAGCCCGGACATCGTCCACAGCCACCACCCCTTCCTGCTGGGCAACACCGCCCTGCGCATAGCCCGCAAGAAAAACCTGCCCCTGGTCTTTACCCATCACACCCTGTATGAGCAGTATACCCACTATGTTCCTCTGGATTCAGATGCCCTGCGCAAGTTCGTAATCAGCTTGGCCACCCTCTATGCGAATTTCTGCAACCGGGTCATTGCGCCGAGCCAGAGTATTGCCCGTTTGATTCAATCCCGGGGTGTGCAGCGACCAGTCAAGGAAATTCCCACCGGCGTTGACATCGATTTTTTCGCAGGAGGCAGCAAAACCCGTTTTCGAAAGGAGCACCGCCTGCCTGAGAAAGGATTGATCATCGGGCACCTTGGTCGGCTGGCTCCGGAGAAGAACCTGAATTTTTTGTGCAGGGCGGTCATTACCTACCTGCGGCGGAATTCGAACGCTTTTTTCCTCGTGGTCGGCGAAGGTCCGGGTCAGGAAAGCATCAGTCGATTGTCTGAAGAGTCAGGGGTCTTTGATCGAGTGCTCCTGGTCGGCAAGAAAACCGGCCAGGAGCTTTGCGACGCTTATCAGGCCATGGATCTGTTTGTCTTTGCCTCCAAATCGGAAACCCAGGGTATGGTCCTGACCGAGGCCATGGCCGCGGGAAAACCGGTTATCGCCCTGGATGCCTCCGGAACCCGGGAGGTGGTCACTGACAACCACAACGGGCGCCTGCTGAGTGGAGACGCGTCTCCGGAAGCATTTGCCGAGGCTATTGCCGAATTCGCTGAAGATGCTCGTAAAGCGAAACACTGGCAGGACAATGCCCTGCAAACGGCAACTCTCTTTTCCCGCCGTTCGAGTGCCCGAAAACTGGAAGCGCTCTACAAGGAAATCCTTGATGAGCAGCTTCGAAGCACGAAGGGGCGACACGCGGAAGTAACGCCCTTGAACGCCCTGATCGCACGCATCAAAACCGAATGGGATATCCTGTCCCAAAAGACCGAAGCAGCAGCCGATGCATTTCAAACAGAAAAGAAGAGCAAAGGATGAACTGAATTTTCAAAAGGCCCTGCTAGTATTTTAAGCGAAATCATAAAGGAGGAACGGCTGATGTATAAGACGATTCTCGCGCCCTTGGACGGTTCAAAGCGGGCGGAGAAGATCCTGCCGCATATCGAAGAGTTGGGGATGCGTTTCGAGGCCAGGATCATTTTTCTCCAGGTGGTGGAGCCGGTCCCGCTGGTTACAGATGCCGCCGCTCCCCATGCGGTGCATCCACAAACGGAATACGCCGATCGAAGAGAAGAGGCCGAAACCTATCTGGCCGGCCGGGCCGGGATCTTCAAAGAAAAAGGCGTAACCGCCAGAACCCGCATCGTTGGAGGCCCGGTTGTGGAAGGCATCATCAATACAGCGGAAAGTGAAGACGCCGATTTGATAGCTATCGCCAGTCACGGCCGGACCGGATTGACACAGGTTTTTTACGGCAGTGTGGCCGCAGGCCTTCTGCATCGCATCGACCGTCCCCTGCTGCTGATCCGGTCACAGTAAGAGAAACAGTCATAGAAGGCCCTTTTGTGAAATTTCATATGGAAAAACAAGGAGAAGTGGATGAAGATTCTCGTGCCCTTCAACAATCGTTCCAGTTCATCCAGATTGGCCTTGGATCTGGCCAAGGAACACGCCAGGAGTTATGAGGCCGAGGTCCTGGTTGCGACTTCGGCTGATCCCACCAAAAATGAAAAGGACCTTCCCCCCAAAGAAGAAGCGGAAAAGGCCCTCTCCGAAGTGGAAAATGAGCTTGAACAGACAGGCATTCCCTGCTCCACCCACCTTCTTATCCGGGGATACTCCCGGGGGGAGGACCTGGTCCTCTTTGCCCGGGAAAAAGAAGTGGACGAGATCATCGTGGGCGTTGAAAAAAAGTCCAGAGTCGGCAAGTTCTTCCTGGGGTCTGTGGCCCAGCACCTGATTCTGAAGGCACCGTGCCCGGTGGTATCGGTCAAGTCCCCGCAGGAAGGACAGGATATCTATCTGGGCAGTACTTCCATGGAGTCCTGAATCTACTTAGTGCTTGGCCGAAAACTCACCCATCTACTTCGTCACTGCAAAATTTTGAAATCCTCATGTATCGGAATACACTGCGGTTTCAAAATTTATTGTTCCTCGTATCTGGGCAAATTTACGACCAATCACTGTTTTCGTTCAGAGACTATTTAATCCCCGGCCAGGGCTCTGGAATCAGCTCCGGATCTCCTCAGATCCTGTCGATAGGCAGCGTTGAAGCGAATCCGCCTTCGAAACAGCCGGTAAAGGCTGAAAGCAGTCAGGAGGACCAGGGCCAGACAGGCGAATTGCCCGAGGCCGGGATCCGTGAATGCCTTTTGGGTTTGACTGAAAACCACGGACAAAAAGAGAATCGGAAAGATGTTTCCGATCAGGGTACCGATGAGGTAGTCCCGAGTCTTTATGGAGGAGAGGGCAAAAACGACGTTGATGATGGAAAAGGCGATGGGCAGGTTCCTGAAAATGGCCACCGCAACGCACCCGGGTCCTTACAAGACATGGGCCCATTGGGCCGGGATCACCTTTTCCGAAATCCGTGCCGGTTTTTTCCTGAAATACCGGACCAGGATGAACATCCACAGGGCGCAGAACGAGCTCAGGAAGTAGGCATAGATCGCACCCTGCACCGGACCGAAGACGGCTATGGTCAAGGTGTCCAGGATTGAGAAGGGAAATACCAGGACAGTGGCCAGGACGTAGCTAAGGACCAGGAACAGATGGGTGAACTGAGAGCCTTTCAGGATCTCGGCCGCCTGGAAGAGCAGGTCGAGATTCATCTTTTCCGCCAGAGGGGAAAAGGACCACAGCCAGATAAGAAACCCGGCGGCCAGGCCGGTGGTCAAACCGAAAAGATATGGTGCCGGAGACCGGCGGGTGGTATCGAATAAAGGCATAAAGATGGCATCATACTCAAAAAGAGTATCTTTGCTGTGTATTGTCGAATTGATTGCAATCATATAATGACAATCAAATAAAGAGCTGTCAAGGGATCAGAACAGGGCTCAGTAGTCAGCCCTGCCTCTGGCAGGCCTGACATATAATTATTTATATATTTAAGAACATAAGGTACAGCTTTTGTGTTACTGGATTGAAGTGCATAACTGCCAGTTTGATTGATGAAGAAACTTTGAGTCACCTCCTCCGTCATTCCGGCGGAGGCCGGAATCCAGGCTGAAAGTGTATGAGTTGGACCCCGGCCTACGCCGGGGTGACGGAGAAAGAAAAATCTAGTTTCATACGAGCACTGCCAGAGACAACGCGGTCTTGAGTAAAAGCTAAGTAGTGACTTATCGGTTATCACTACAGCGAAACTTCAGGTGCAATCATATCTTGTATAGAGCCAGTCATGCCTCAAGCGCGTGCCTGGCGGCCCGCAATGCCAGGCTGGAACCTGGCGATCCCAGCACAAAAAGGCTTGTGAGCATAAACTTTCGCTGTAGTGTTATGCACTGTCATAAAAAACAAGAAAATGTATTGCCCCAAAGGCTCTTTTCTTTTTCTTAACCGTGAACGGTGAACCGTGAACCTGGAACCTTCTGGGTTGCGGGCGAAGCCCGCTTTAAGATAGTATAGTTCAGGAGCTTGCTTCTGAAACCCCGGCCTCGGCAAAGGTCAGGACCTGATTGAACATCTTCACCCCGGCCTCGAGGACGGACATGGCCAGGGCGGCGCCTGTCCCTTCCCCGAGGCGCATCCCGAGATCCAGGATCGGTTCGAGCCCCAGAAAATCCAACATGTGCCCGTGCCCCTGTTCTTGTGAACAGTGGCCGGCAAAACAGTACTCCAGTACCCGGGGGCAGAGGGAATGAGCAATCAATCCTCCGGCGGTGGAAATAAATCCGTCCAGGACCAGTGGTACGCCGTGATAGGCTCCGGCCAGAAGGCAGCCGGCAATGCCGCCGATCTCGAATCCGCCGACCCTGGCCAGAACATCCAGGCCGTCAGCAGGATCTGGCCGGTTGATGGCGATTCCTCGCTCAATGGCTTCCAGCTTTCTTTTCAGGGCGGGGTCATCGACCCCGGTCCCCCGCCCGACCATGTCCTTCAGAGGAGTCTGGGTCAGGACCGCTCCGATGGCGGCGGAGGGGCTGGTGTTGCCGATGCCCATGTCCCCGGTCCCCAGGAGTTGGAGGCCCTGGCCGATGAGGTCCGCTGTCCTCTGAAATCCGGAGACAATACATTGTTCGGCTTCCTGCCGGGTCATGGCCGGACCTCTGGAAAAATTCGCGGTTCCCCGCCCGGTTTTGCAGATCGTGAGACGATGTCCGCCCTGCAACATCCCAGGATCGAGGTCGGGGATGATCCCTGTATCGATAACCTCCACTTCTGCCCCGACATGGGTGGCCAGCGCATTGATCCCGGCCCCGTCCCGCAGGAAGGTCTTGATCATCTCCGGGGTAACCTCCTGGGGGAAGGGAGAGAATCCCTCCTCCATGATCCCGTGGTCACCGGCAAAGATCAGGACGGCCTTGCGGCTCACATCGGGCCGCAGGGTCTTCTGGACGGCGCAGATCTTCTCGGAGAAGTCATGAAGCCGTCCCAGGGCCCGTGGGGGCATGACCAGCTGTGAAGTGCGCTCTTTGGCCTCATCCCTCCAGGCGGCCTCGACAGGTTTGATTCCGGCAATGATGTCCTGAATACTGATCTGATTCTCGCTCATCTTAAGCTCCTTTGTTAGGGGTTTGTAGTTCATAAAAAAATCCCCAGACCGATTTTTTAAAAATCAGCCTGGGGATTTTCCATCTCCGCCAAGTCTATTGCAAGCTCTTTCGGCAGGTCTTCTGGCTCGTGGATCGTCCTAGCCGTTCCAGCGGGTTTTCACCCCCTGAAACTCACCGCGCCTTCCCTCCCCTGCACCTATTTGTAGCTTATCAAAATCGATTGGACTTAAGGATAAGCTACAAATAGGTGCAGGAGAAGTGGCTTGTCGCGGCTTTCGTCCCCACTCACAGCGGCGGGACCGCGCCGGATTGGCACCGGCTTCCCTTTTCATCCCCTAACCAGGGGATACCGAAGAACTCATTCGGGCTTAGACGAAAACTCACCCATCTACTTCGTCACTGCAAAATTTTGAAATCCTCATGTATTGGAATACACTGCGGTTTCAAAATTTCTTGTTCCTCGTATCTGGGCAAGTTTACGACCAAGCATCGTTTTTGTTCAAACACTCATTAGTCTTTAATGTCCTTGATGTCAATTTCTTGTTTTCAAATATTCAAATTTGTATTTAAAATTCTGATCCAATCAAGCTGCTGCCTAGAATAAATCCTTGGACCTGAAATCAGATTGTATGTTGAGTCATGAAACTAAGTTCAGAATTTTAACTGATCCTGCTGCGCACAGCGGCCGAAATGAACTCGCTGATGACCACCACGCAGAAAATCGCGAACAGGGTCAGGGTCACCTCCCGCCAGAGGAACTGATTGATGGAGGAGTAGAGCAGGATGCCGATGCCCCCGGCGCCGACGAACCCAAGGACCGTGGATTCGCGGATGTTGATGTCCCAGCGGTAGACCGTGGTTCCGACAATGACCGGCAGGACCTGGGGCAGGATGCCCACGATGAGGACCTGCAGCTTGGAGGCCCCGGTGGATTCGACCGCCTCCACCACTCCGGGATCGATCTCTTCAATGGCCTCGGAGACCAGCTTGCCCACGAATCCGATGGAGCGAAAGGCGATGGCCCAGATCCCGGCCATGGGTCCCGGACCGAAGACGGCCACGAAAAGCAGACCCCAGACCACCGTGTTCACCGATCTGGAGGTGACCAGTATCAGCCGGCCGATGAACCAGGTCAGGCCGTTGAAGGTCGTGTTCCTGGCGGCCAGAAAGGCTATGGGAAAGGCGATGATCACCGCGCCGGCCGTGCCCAGGGTGGCGATGTGGATGGTCTCGATGAGCGGTTTGGTCAGGTTGTTGATGAAGGTCAGATCCGGGGGCCACATCCGAACGGCCATATCCGCGATCTGTTCGTGGGCGTCCAGGAAGTAGAACCAGGTGATGTCCAGATCGCTCAGGGCCCAGACCGCGATCAGAACCACCAGGAGGAAGCCTATGTAGCGGAGCAGGGTCTGGACTGGAGTGAATTTTTTCCAGATCTCCGGGTAGGTGCTCGAGGAGTCGG
>JAIPER010000146.1 GCA_021737115.1 Desulfohalobiaceae bacterium | reverse complement strand
TTCAGCGGACTGCAGCGTTGGCAGATGCATGAAAATCTCCCGGAATGATCCCTGGCTGGCCCCTTTGGCCGGCTTTTCCGATTTGCCGTTTCGCCTGCTCTGCAGGGAATACGGCTGCAGTGTGGCCTGCACCGAGATGATCAGCGTCAAGGGGCTCATCTTTGAAAGCCCGGGCACGACCAAGCTGTTGCAGACCAGGCAGGAAGATTTCCCTCTGGTGGTTCAGCTCTTTGGGGCTGATCCAGTGTATTTCCGAGAGGCCTTGAGCAGGTTGCTGGAACTTGGCTTTAACAGTTTCGACCTAAACGCCGGCTGTCCGGTAAAAAAAGTGGTCAAAACCGGAGCCGGGGCCGCTCTGCTGAACAACCTGGACCTGCTGTTCGAGATCGTCCGGGACATGGTCGCCCTGGCCGGGCCGAAAATGGTTGGGGTAAAACTGCGGACCGGCTGGGACGAAAGATCGCGACTCGAGCCTGATGTTTTTTCTGAATTGGAGCGGCAGGGCGCCGGATGGATCACGCTGCATCCCAGGACCGCCAGGCAGGGGTTCAGTGGAAAAGCGGACTGGGACCGGATCCGGATTGTACAGGAACAGGTCCAAATCCCAGTCATTGCCAGCGGCGATCTGTTTACAGCTGAAGACGGAGTCGAGTGCCTGCAGCAGACCAGGGCGGCCGGAGTGATGTTCGGACGCGGGGCAATGTATGATCCCATGATCTTTGCCAGGTTCCGCAAACTCATGAAGGGTGCCGACCAAACTGTGGATTCAGAGAAGGATCGAGCAAGAAGTCTACAGGAGATGATTTTCAGACATGTCCAGTTGTGTTTGCAAAGTCAGGACCACTGGCGGTCTTTTTTGAAGATGCGGACGATCATCCCCCGCTATCTGAAAGGCTTTCAGGGGGCCAAGGAGTTAAGGAAGTCGATTGTGGCCTGCAGATCCTGGGAGGAGCTGATGGAGTTGGTAGGAAACGCCGAAATAAGAAACGTGGAGTGCGGATAGAAGAAACTCGGAGCGCGGAGCTCGGAGTGCGGAGTGCGGAAGGCGGATGGAAGAAACGGGGATAGAAGAAACTCGGAGCGTGGAGTGCGGATAGAAGAAACTCGGAGCGCGGAGCTCGGAGTGCGGAGTGCGGAAGGCGGATGGAAGAAACGGGGAATGAAGAAACGCGGATAGAAGAAACGCGGAGCTCGGAAAAGGAGTTTTGATGGGGAAGGATGAGCTGTTAAGACGAACCAAGGAATTTGGTTTGAGTGTGATCAGGTTATCCCGTGCCATACCGAATACTCCTGAAGGAAGAGTGATCAGATACCAAATATTGAAAAGTGGAACAAGCGTTGGAGCAAATTATCGGGCGGCTAGGCGAGCAAAATCTCTGGCTGATTTTATCAGTAAGATGGGTATAGTAGAGGAAGAGACCGATGAGACCATGTATTGGTTGGAGATGATTGTTGAAGCGGATATTATAAGTAAAGATATGATATCAGGCATCTATTAAGAAGCTGGAGAGTTACTGTCCATGACGGTCGCCTCGATAAGAACGGCAAAGACTTACAAATGAAGATCAAGTTCCGAACTCCAAGCTCCCCGTTCCGCGCTCCGAGCTCCGAGCTCCGAGCTCCGCGTTCCGCGTTCCGAGCTCCGGATTCCGATGAAATTTCAGGGAGAAGTAATGAGCGAGAAAAGACAAATCATCAGGGCTGAGACCGCAGGTTTCTGCATGGGGGTGGATCTGGCCCTGCGCAAGCTGGACAGATTGGTGTCCGAAGGGGGACAGCCTGTCTTTACACTCGGGCCGATCATCCATAATCCCCAGGTCATGTCGGGCTATGCCCGGCAAGGGGTCTCTGTTTCCGATGACATCCGGCAAATCCCGAACCAGGCCAGGGTGGTCATCAGGGCCCATGGGATCCCGGTGGATCTGGAAGATAGCCTTCTGGCCAGGGGGGTGAAGCTGGTCGACGCCACCTGCCCCAGGGTCAAAAGGGCTCAGAGACTGATCCAAAAACACACCGCAGCCGGTGAACACCTGCTCTTGCTGGGAGAGCCCGATCACCCCGAAGTCAGGGGTCTGTTGAGCTACGCCGACCAGAAGGCCCATGTGTTTGAAGGGCTGTCCGACCTCAGGGGCCTGGATCTCGATACCAGAAACAGTTACTTTCTGGCGGCCCAGACCACCCAGGACCGGGGGGAATTCAACAAGATCATGGAATACTTGCAAGGGTACCTCCAGACATCCCTGCCGGTTTTGGACACGATCTGCGATGCCACCAGACAACGGCAGCAGGAGGCTCTGGCCATCGCCCACCAGGTCGAACTCATGGTGGTGGTCGGTGGCTACAACAGCGGCAATACCAGACGCTTGGCCCAAGTCGTAGACGGGGTTGGCGTGGAGAGCATCCACATCGAACAACCCGGCGAACTACCCCTGGAAAAACTGCGATCTGCCGGGAAGATAGGCTTGACTGCCGGGGCCTCGACCCCCAGGTCATTGATCGACGTGGTCTACTGCAAACTCCTGGAGATTGAAGGTACGTGATTCGAGCGCGTTAAAAGAGAAAGGGGTAGGAACCGCTTCACTCCCTGGGTTGCAGATGCTCCGGCACCTCGACCATTTTCAGGAGCAGGGGCTTTAAAAAAGACCAGCTGATGCCCACCTGGAAGACCTCCTCCAGGTCGCGGACCGCGTCGAAGCAGTTGTGACAGGGTGTGACCACCAGGTTGCAGCCGGTAGACAGGATCTGGTCCCGTTTCTGCTTGAGGCCGATGTTACGTTCTTTCCGGTAACGGCCGATCCCGTTCAGCCCGCCGCCTCCCCCGCAGCAGAAATTATGTTCCCGGTTGGGGTTCATTTCCCGGAAGTCCTCGGCGATGTAACTCATGATTTCCCGGGTGGATTCGGTCAAACCGTGATTGCGGATATAATTGCAGGAATCCTGGAGAGTGACCGGCTCCTTGATCTTCTTGGCCGGATCTATCTTCAGCTTGCCGCTGCGCAAGGCTTCGGCAGCCCACTCCACATAGTGAAAGGAAGGAACAGGGGTCTGCCCGTTCTTCCGGCCGGCCCAGTAAGGGCCCTCGGTGACCGTGGCCCGGAAGGCGTGCCCGCATTCGGTGCCCACCATACGTTTCGGCCTGAGGCGCTCCATGGCCTCATAGACCTTGTCGACCTGCATCCTGGCGCTTTCCCAGTCTCCGGCGAACATGGACAGGCTGGTCATGTCCCAGCCGGTGCTGCTCACGGTCCAGTCTTCTCCCGCGATGTGAAAGAGGATAGCTGCCTCGGCGATGTCGTCCGGATAGTGCATGGGTTCCCGGGCGTTGACCAGATACAGGATGTCCGCATTTTCCTTGTCTACGGGAATGGTCAGGCAGGGCCAATCATCCTCGTATTCTTCGCACATCCATTCACAGGTGTCCACCCAGTCCTCGTCGGTGACCGCCATCTGGGCCTGGTAGACCCGGTGCATGCCGGAACCGATCTTCATTTCCCAGGGCACGAAGCCCTGGCTGAAGCACAGGCCCCGCAAATAACTGAACATGACTCCCATATCGATCCCGTAAGGGCAATACATGCCGCAGCGGTTGCAGCAGGTGCACTTGCTCCAGGCCGTGTCCATGCACATGATCATGTGCTTTGCGTCCACTTTGCCTTTCTTTCTGACGATATGGCCCAGAGTGGATTGGATCTTGTAGGCCGGGACCTGTTTCGGATCCCGATTGTTGGTCAGGTAGAAAAAACAGCTGTCCGCGCAGAGCCCGCAGTGGGCACAGATCTCCAGCCAGGTTCGCATCCTTGACTTGCAGGTCTTATCCAGAGAGGCCTTGAGCTTGGCAGTGTCCACCTCCAGATCCAGCATTTCCTGGTAGTACTGTTTGCCGCCCTTGTCAGCCAGCAGGGCGTCGAGTTCTTCCTTGGTCTGGATGGGATTTTTATTGCACAGTTGTCCTTCGGGCATATTCAAACCTCAATAGGGATAGTTGCTGCAGATATTTTTTCAAGTACATATATTTATTGAAAATTTTGGACAGAATAGTGATACATATAAGACAGGCGAGACAAAACATCGGTTACTATGCAATGCAATGAAACAGGGTGCGATGTCCAAAATTTTCACCAGGCGATGCCTCTTCCCTTCATGCCGCCCCGTTTGATGCCGAAGTCCATGCCGATCTGGGCTCTGGTCAGAAAGAACATGATCATGTGGGAAAGCCTGGTGAAAGGGATGCTGATCAGCAGGATCTCTCCGGTCACGATATGGGTCAGGAGCCAGAACTGATATCCCGGAGCCTGCTGCACGGCCAGGAAACCGGTCAGAAATGGGGCCATCGCCAGAATAAGAATCAAGACATCGGAACCAGTGGTCAGGATGCGTACCTCGGGCAGGGCAAAGCGCCTGACCAGTATGGCCAGGCCGGTCGCAAGCGCGATCAGGGTCAGGGCATCGGCCAGCCACATGGGAATAGTCGGCCAGGCGATCCCCCAGCCTTGTTCGAGCAGGACGGCGTGTCCCTCCAAGAAGAGTGGAACCAGGATCAGGCCGAGGTGAAAGAGAAAAAAGGTCACTGTGAAGAGGGGTCTGAGCCTCCAGTTTCGGGCCGCAAAAGGGATCAGCCAGTGCAGGATGGAGCGCAGGGCCCCTTTGAGCCCGGCCAGTGGGTGCCGGGTGTAGGCCACCCGGTCCAGCTGCCAGTTCAGGCCGTAAACATACCAGACTATGCGGGTCAGCAACCCGGCGCCGCAGACAATGAAGGCCAGCCAGAGGGCCGGACCGGTGAGGAAGTCATACATGGTATCCCTCTCTAGGCGCTTTGTGCCTTACGCCTTAAAGCCTGTCATAGAAAACACGATAATTTTCTGCGGAGTTCGATTTTTTGTTCTTTGTTCCGCTTTCCGAGCTCCGAGTTTCTTCATTCCGCCTTCCGCGCTCCGAGCTCCGAGTTTCTTCTATCCGAGCTCCGAGCTCCGAGTTTCTTCTATCCGCGCTCCGAGTTCCGGTTTATCGGGGTTGGTCATTCGGCTCATGGTGATCCTGGTCCCTGGCGGTCAGGAATTTCCAAAAGCCAACCAGACAGATCAGCATGACCCCCATGAAGATATAGGCCAGGCCCTTGGTATTGAATAGAAATTCATGCAAGGTATGGTACTGTGTTTCCATCGCTACCCCCATACCAGAAGTTGGCCTAACTTGCGCTCCTGTAAAGCCACATATGAAACTTTATAGATCATGTATGGCGTACAATTTTTTGATAGGCCAACTACAGATATCTATTTGATAAAAAATAATTTTGTAAATATACAATAATAAGAGACCTAACTACCCGAATTTTCAAATAAAGAAAATCACAATTCAGTTTTATTGTGTTTGTAAATATATCTTCAACCGTGATACATACGTTGGTTCCAATATACCTGTCAGTTTCGTGTAAAGCAACTCACTTCCGATACAACAACAGGCATAAGTTGAAGATCAATGTGAATCTCGGTATTCCGGATGTTCAAACAGGACCGGCATCCGGGTCACGATGAACCGGAAGGCGAGGATACCGAGCGTGACCAGAAAGATACTGATGACCACCTCCATCCAGCTGGGGAAATAGCGCTCGCTCAACGGCAGGTGCCAATTGAAGGCCACCAGAGAGACATTGAAGCGGTTGACCACGATCCCGATCACCGCCAGCACAGAGGTAAAGCGGATGATACGCAGGTTTTTTTCCCGATAGCCCACGGCATAGAGAAAGCAGGGCAGAAGAACGAAGACTGATAATTCCAGACAGTACCACAGACCGTATCCGCTTGTCAGGTAGCCCCAGTCGTTGTCCAGGGCCAGACTGATCACCTGGAGAAAAAAATAGGCCAGAAGGATTAAGGCAGCGGCCTTGGCAAAGCCCAGGGGCAGGATGTCCTGTTCCTGCTGATGGCTTTTGTCCAGGACCCGGTTGAAGTACTTTGCCGAGAGGGTGCTTTCCAGGATGACCATGGACAGGCCGGCCACGATGCTGGAAACGAAGAACAGGACGGGCAGATAAGCGGTGTACCACAAGGGATGCAGCTTGGAGGGGGCGATGAGGTACAGCCCGCCCAGGGAGGACTGATGCATGGTGGACAGGATGACCCCGAAGATGGTCAGGACCAGGGTCAGCTTGACGATCAGGTTTCTGAGCCTGGAATAGCCCAGCCACTCCAGGGCGGCCGGAGAGAATTCCAGAAAGAGCACGGTCAGATACAAGGCCACGCACAGGGCTACCTCGAACAAAAACGAGGTCGGACCGGCCTGGACAAAGAACGGATAGGGCAGACGCCAGGGGATGCCCACATCATAGCCAAGGGCAACGACCACCAGGGCGTATCCCAGAAAGCCGGTCAATATGGCCGGCCGGACCGCAGACCGGTACTTCTTCAATCCGAAGATATACACGGCCGCAGAGGTGACGAATCCGCCGGCGGCCAGGGCCACCCCGCACAGAAGGTCGAACCCGATCCACAGCCCCCAGGGGTTGGAGTGATCCAGATTGGTGACTCCGGCCAGTCCCGTGGTAAAACGAAGCACGGTCACGATGATTCCCAAAACAAGGATGAGCCCCACAATGATCCGCAAAGGGGTCAGCCCCGGTTTGATCCCCGCCTGCCTGGCGTCACTTGACATCACGACTCCTCGTCGGTTTGAGAGGAGGCCTTTTCTTCAGCCTCATGAACCGCTTTGGCAACGGCTTCCTGCTTTTCCTGTTCAGCCTGCTTTTTGAAGGCCTTGAGCTTGGCCTCGGCCTTTTCGTCGGCTTCGGTCCTGGCCCGGGTCACCGCCTGGTCCTTTTCCTGTTCGGCCTGGGTGTCGCGGCGCTTGTTCATGACGTAGATCCCTCCCAGCAGGACCGGCCAGAGAGCGGCGATCACCGGCACGGCGGCCAGGGCCCCGGAGGTCAGTTTCGGGGCCGGCGTAGTTCCCAGATTCTCATTCATCCCCAGCTCAGGAAAGGGGACCCCGGATATGTACAGCCAGTTGGTCCCGCCCATCTCGTGTTCACCGTAAATATGATCGAGGTAGCTGTCCGGATGGCCCTTGATCCTTTCCCGGGCGAGGCTGAGCATTTCTTCCCGGGTACCGAAGTTCAGCGCCTCGTTGGGGCAGGCCTGGACGCATCCCGGCAGTTTGCCGCGAATGATCCGGGGATAACACATGGTGCATTTCATGATACGGGGTGAGACCGGATCGGCATAGGTGTAAGCCGGGACATTGAAGGGACAGGCGATCATGCAGTAGCGGCAGCCCACGCAGACACTTTGATCATAGATCACCGCCCCGGAAGGGGTTTTGGTATAGGCGGCCACAAAACAGGATGAGGCGCAGGCCGGCTCCAGACAATGATTGCATTGCAGCTTGCGATAGACCGGAGCGGAGCGCCCTTCGGGGTGATATTTGTTGACGATTGTGTAGGCCCGTTCATTGAGCCGTCGTTTCTTGTCCAGAACACCGAGATCCTCGAAGGGCTCCTCCGGCAGGGGCAGATCGTTGACCTCATTGCATCCGATCTCGCAGCGTCTGCAGCCTATGCACCGGACGCTGTCAAACAGTATGCCGTACGAGTCGGGATATCCTTCAAAATGCTTGCTCGCCCCTTTAGCCTCCAGGGCGGGCACCAGGTTCAGACTCGATGCCCCCAAAAGGGCGAGAAATGTTCTGCGGTCAATGCTCATACCATTTCCTTACATCAGACTTCTTAATGTCTTTCCAATTATGGCATTTAAGTGCTTAAAATGATAGATTTGACTTCAAAGTTGGACATAATATCGAAATTCGAAGCACGAAATTCGAAACAAATTCGAATGTTCAAAATTCAAAATTCAAAACGTAAGAGATGCTCTAACTTAAGCCACTGTATTTTATTTGAGATTTCTTTGTTTATAAAATTAGAAATTTTGAATTTCGTGCTTGTTTCGGATTTCGAGTTTCGTGCTTCGAATTTTTTATAAGCATATATTTGTCCAAAAAAAGCTTTTAACCTTAAGCTTGCGGGAAAGATATCTGAGATCGGATAAGTCAGTATCGTTCATCCGATATGACCTGCTCTGAAAGCTGCTCGTGACAGGAGGTGCAATCTGTATCAGCCGGTTCGTCAATACCCATCCAGGTGTGGCAGTCCATGCACTGGAGGTGATAGGCAGCTTTCAGGCCCGGACGGTGCGG
>JAIPER010000145.1 GCA_021737115.1 Desulfohalobiaceae bacterium | reverse complement strand
GCTGACCGGGGGTCAGTCGGCTCCAAACGGATATCAGAAGCTGAACCGCTCCAGGCGGCCTGATTCCAACTCCAGAGAGAGCAGGCCGTTGCGGATGGTCTCACCCCGGCCAAGGACGATCTTCAGGACCTCCATGGCCTGGAGAACGGCCACCAGATTGGGGGCGAAGACCGGGTTGCCGAGTGGGGATTTCGGGGTTTCCTGGGCTTTGCCGTAGAGGAGCCTCAGACCCTGATCTTCTGGATAGATGGTCATCAACTGGGCCAGAAAGCCGTCTATGGCCGCATGAACCAGAGGGATGCCCAGGTCCCTGGCTGTTTGTTCCAGGACGAACCGGTCCGGGATGTTGTCCAGGCAATCCACGACAACCTGTGTTCCGGCCAGGATATCCGGTCCTGTGGCTGGCGTGAATCGCTTTTTTATACCCGTCGCCTCCAGGGCGGGATTCACTTTTTCGACCTCTTCCACGGCAACCTCGGCTTTCGGACGGCCGAGGCCCTGATGGGTACACAGGGCCTGGCGATTCAGATTGGTTTCATCAAAGACATCCGGATCGACCACCACAATCCGACCCAGACCGAGCCTGGCCAGGGAGAGGATCACCTGGCCACCCAGCCCTCCGGCCCCGATGACCGCCACCCGGGCCTTGAACAGTACCAGCTGTTCCTGGAGAGACACCGACTCCAGATTGCGCAGGTTGCATCGAAGCCCCACCCCCTGCTCCATCGAGCTTATCCAGATCCGGCGCAGGGAACAGTGAAACTCCCGGCTCAGCTGCTTTGCCTGTTCGACGGACAGGACCCTGAACTCCTTGCCCGAGGGATGTCTTTCCCTTTTGGATACGGACAAAATCCTGGAAGTCAGGTTAGGAACTTCTTGTCCGGTATCTTCGTTTGCATCCGTTTTCTTTGTCATCTTTCCTGCTCCAGTATATCGCCTGGCTGAAAATCCCGTGCAGAGGGCGACTCCTCACGATCAGACCGGACAGTTCCCGACCGGTCTGTTTCCGAGTCCGTCTTCCCCTCTTTTCATAGCTTCAGATTTGGTACACACCTACAATTCTTACAAACTTCAGCTCACTGCAAAAAGCTCTGGACTTACCGATTCACTGACTTACAGATACACTGATTCACTGATTCACCGACTTACCGATTCACTGACTTACTGATTCACTGATTTACCGATTCACTGACTTACCGATACACTGACTTACTGATTCACTGATTCACTGACTTACAGATACACTGATTCACTGATTCACTGACTTACCGATTCACTGACTTACTGATTCACTGATTCACTGATTCACTGATTCACTGATTCACTGACTTACCGATTCACTGATTCACTGATTCACCGATTCACTGATTCACCGACTCACTGCCCCCGCCCACTACCCTCCCGCGATCATGGGGATCAGATAGACTTGTGCACCGTCCGGAACCAGGGTCTGATCGAATGTGGGTCTGGAAACATGGGTTTCATTAATCCGGACCACGGCGCAGGATCCTTCGTAACCGATCTGCTTTAAAAGATCAGTCACGGTCATCCCCTCGAACCATTGAACTTCCTGATCATCGACCCGAATCATTCCCGAACACCGTGAGCAGCCAAGAGTTCCACCACCTCGGGATAGTCGATACCAAGCCGTTTGACCGTAGCCAGGGTCGGAATCCCGTCTGATGTCCAGCCCCGGCGGGCATACACGGCATCGGTCAATTTTTCGTATTGCTCTTCCCGTTTTTCCCGCAGGGCGGCGATTTTTTCCGAGGTCGTAAGGCCGGTCACATCCAGTCCGTACTTATCTCTTAAGTCCTGATCATAGCGCTTTTGTCTGGATTCGTATTCCAGGACCGTGGCCGGTCCCATGGCCCGATAGGGGATCCGGTCCTGGGTCCGGCGGCCAAAGCCCATCTTCAGGTTAAACAGGCGCTGAAAGTTGTACACCTTTTCGCTCATGACCACCAGATCGTCCGGAGTTACCTGCCGGCCGGTGACAGAGGAGAAATACTCTGCGTAGAGCTTCATGTGCCCCATGACCTTGGCCGGTTCCTCGGTTTGATCGTTGTCCGCAGGCACAATATCATTCCAGGGCAATTTGCACAGGCCGCAGAGTCCGAACCAGGTCCTGATCATGGGGAACCAGTGCAGGTTCTCCGATTTCTGTTCAAAGGTGGGCATCAGATTGTGGACCTGGTCCAGGAAGATGAGCCAGGCCTCGTCGTGCTGGGGTCCTTTCAGAGCCAGGCCGTAGCCGCCCTGCTGGGCCAGGGATTCCTTGGAGATGTATTCCGAAAACTCCAGCCCTTTGCTCTCCATGCCGATATCCTGCATAAGGGCCGCATCTGCCCCGTATTCCCGGGAAAAGAACTCTTTCATCTTCCGGATGCCTTTGCCGAGCACGACGCCAAAGCCCTCACCCGCGGCCATCTGGTGCAAAAGGGTCAGGGCGGACCAGCGGTTGCCAAAGGACAGGTCCAGCCCCCCGGTCTGCTCTTTCCCGATCAGTTTGCTATCGTAACAATCCATGGCAAAGGCCGTGGCCGTGCCGAATGAAATCGTATCTATCCCGTAGGCATCGCAATAAAAATTGATCTCCAGGACGGTATAGGGGTCAAAGATCCCCAGGTTGGATCCGACTCCGGCGATGGTCTCGTACTCCGGACCATCCACAAAAACCTGCTGCCCCCTGTAAGGACCGGTGGTCGGCACAAACCCCTTGACCCCGTGGGCACAGGCCACGCTGCAGCCGTACCAGCAGCCGTCGAATCCCGGATCAAACAAGCGCCTGAACACATCGGCGGCCAGGTTCTTGGCCTGGGGATGCTGGCCGTACCGGAAGTTGTGGGTGGGCAGCAGATCGTGATCGTTCATGATCATGGTGATGAAGGTGGTCCCCCCTTTGGCCATCTCATTCTGTTTGGGATCCAGTTCGCGAATATTGCGGGTATGGGCCTTGGCGCAGGTCTTGAGGGCGTCTTTATCCGCAGGGTTGTTGGTGTCCACGGAAAAAGAGGTGCATTTGACCACCAGGCCCTTCAAGCCCTTGTCTTCAAAAACGGTCCCGATGCCGCCGCGACCGGCCTGCTTGTTCCGGGTCTGCTTTCGTCTGCCATCGTAATAGGAAAAATTGAGACAGCCGAAATAGGTGTGTCTGGCCCCCGGCCCGGCTGAGACCACGGAAATCTTTTTGCGATCCGGACCGCCAAAGTGTTCGGTGAGCGCCTCGGACAGCCCATAACTTTCCTCCGGCAGATCATTCATGTCCAGGAGTTGGATGTTTCCGGACTCGCCGTCTATGTACAAGACGGTGTTGCCGGCTGACTTGCCGACGATTTCCAGGGCGTCGAAACCGGAAAACTTGAGATAGGGACCAAAGTAGCCGCCTACGTTGGAATCCATGACCGACCCGGTCAAGGGTGAGATCGTGGTCACGATGCTCTTGCCCGAACCTGGATATATCGGGGTGCCACCCATGGGTCCGGAAGAAATGCAGACCGCGTTTTCCGGATCGTTCCAGGCGGTCTCACCGGTGACCGCATTCCAGAGCAACCACAGATCAAAGCCCTTGCCTCCGGTGAAGGTGTCCTTCATCTCCCGGGTCACCGGCTTGATTTCAAAAGACCGGTCCGTCAGGTCGACCTTCAGGGTCTGGCCGGCATAGCCGTGGACGAGATCCGGCTTTTCATAAGACATGGACGCGATTGCTTGTTGGTGTAACGGCGTAAGCATTATTTGTTTACCTCCTTTGGGTTTGATTAAGACGAAGAACCTGCTTCAGCCCGTGTCTGGCTATATCCGGGTTTTCCTTGAGCCGCCTCCTGGCATAGGGCAGCCAGGATTTCCCAAAAGGGACATAGACCCGCAGTCGATGTCCCTGATTGACTATGATCCGCCGCATTTCCTCGTCCACCCCGAGCAGCATCTGAAACTCATATTGGTCCGAGAGAAGTCCATAACGCTCGATGAGTCGCATGGCCTGATAGACCAACCTGGAATCATGGGTGGCGATGCCCACATAGGCCCCTTTGTCCAAAAGCTTTTCCAGGCAGTGGTTGAAATTCATATTGATCACCTCGGGGTGCTTGAAGGCCTGCTGGCGCGGTTCCCGATAAATTCCCTTGCACAACCGGATATTCAGCGGTCCGTCCGACAGGTCCTCGATGTCCTGGGCGGTCCGGCGCAAGTAGGCCTGCAGGACCGTGCCCACATGCCCTGGATACTTCCGGCGGAGTTGTCGATAGAGCTTCAGGGTCTGATCGGTGCACTGGACATCCTCCATGTCGATGCGCACAAAGTTCCCGATCTGTTGGGCATAGGCCACGAGTTCCTCGATATTGACCCGGGCGAAATCATCGTCCAACTGCAGGCCCATCTGCGTCGGCTTGATGGACAGATTGGCCTTGACGCCGGTCTTCTGAATGGCCTCTAAAACCTCCAGACCCCGGTCTTTGAAATAGAGGGCCTCTTTTCTGGTGGAGATGAACTCGCCGAGGACATCGATGGTGGTTATGATGTTATCGGTATTGAAGGTCCTGGTCAGATCAAGGGCGTCTTCAAGATCCTCTCCGGCGATGTACTTTCTGGCAAAGACACTCACGAGAGGACCGGGGACATGCATGATGGTTCTGGAAACAAGCTGGTCGAAAATGCTCATATGTTCTCCTGGATTTTGTGCCATTTCGTTTTCTTGGGTCGTTTAGGTCCAACCGCCTTTTCGTGCAGAGACATCATCTCAAAGCTGGCTCCGCCCGCAACCCAAATTGAATAGAACATGAAAGAACGTGATGGTTTAAGTTAACATAATTCCTTGTTTTTCATGGCACAGAATTACGCGTAAAACACTAATTGATCCGCACGGCTTTGCGCATTCTGGCGCTGAATCGTTTGACGTGCCCGGCGGCCACACTCCGGGCCTGTTCGCTGTCTCCCGCTGCGATGGCGGCAATCAAAAGCTCCAGATCCCGCACATTGGCTTTAAGGGCTGCCCCCTGCATATCCAGAAATCGTTCGTAATACTTATCGATATTCCCGTGAATCGAGGTATGGATCAAAAGATAGATGGGATTGCCGGAAATCCTGGCCAGCCGGAGATGGATTTCCTTGTCCACAGCCAGAAAGTCCTCGGCTGCACCGGCCCCTCGCTTAGCATGCGAACGGGCCTTGGCCAGGAGTTCCTCCAGCTCTTTAATATCCTGAGACGTCGCTCGCTTTGCCGCCAAGGCCGCGACCTCGCCTTCCACCCCCGTCCTGAATTCGGATAGATGGGCCAGGGAGACTTTCTGGTGCCGAATGAGCAGGGCCAGGGTATCCCGCATCTGATCGTCGGACAGATCCTTGACCATGGGCCCGCCCCCGGTGCCGAGCTTGATTTCAATGAGCCCCTTTTGCTCCAGGACCCGTAAGGCTTCCCGCAGGGTCCCCCGACTGACCCGGAGCAACTCCTTGAGCTCCCGTTCCGGAGGGAGGGCATCCCCCGGCTTGAGCTGTCCGGATAGAATGGCTTCCTGGATCTGGGCCACAACGTCCTCAAAAATCTTGTTCTGTTTAGCGGGTTGAAACATACATTCCAGCCATTCACTTCTTAATAAATTGATTGATTGTAATGGTTAGACCAATACATACATGTTTTTTCTTTGTCAAGCCTCGGGATATGTACAGACTTCGCAGCAGCACCTTGATACTTAATCATAAGCATTTAAAATTATTGGAAACATTTTCAATGACCTCAAAATTGGTCATAATATCGAAATTCGAAGCACGAAATTCGAAACAAACTTCAAATGACAAAAAATACAAAATTCAAAACTAAGAAAAAAGAATCGACAACTAATTCCTTTTATTCTGCATTTTTTGGATCTTAGTTTTTGTCATTCGAGAATTTGAATTTCGTGCTTGTTTCGTATTTCGGATTTCGTGCTTCGAATTTAACCAAAAAGAGACACTTGTCCAAATAATGTTCTAAATTTTAGAAAACGGCAAAGAGCTCTGATGTATAGATTTTCTTCAAGCAAGAGGGGGTCGAGGCAGTCTGTCGGACACAGATGATTACCAGGCCCGGATCTGGCGGTAGGCCTCAAAGAGGCAGACTGCGGCGGCGTTGGAGAGATTCAGACTGCGCACCTCACCCCAGATCGGGATCGCGATCCTGTTGGGATACCGCTGCCCTAACCAGGGCGGAAGCCCTTTGGTCTCCGGACCGAAGACCAGCATCTCCCGCCCGCTGAAGGAGAACTCAAAGAGGGATTTGCTTTCCCGGGCGCTGCTCAGGACCACCTGATCCGGACTGTCAAGGGTTGCGGCAAAAGAGTCCCAGTCCGGCCAGACCCGAAGATTCACCCGGGGCCAGTAATCCAGGCCGGCTCGTTTCAGATAGCGGTCTTCCAGGCTGAAACCGAGTGGTTCGATGAGGTTCAACCGGGTCCTGGTCGCTGCGCACAACCTGGCGATGTTGCCGGTATTCGGCGGGATCTCGGGTTCAAATAGAACGATTTGCATGGCGGATGAGTGTGCAGCCGAAAAGAAAACCCCGCCCGCAGGCAGGGTTTTTCAGGCAGGAACAGGTTCAATCTTCAAATTCTATACGTATCCAATTTTAATTTTTGCAAAAAAGACTGCTGGTCCCAAGTCTCCGGAACAGTATTTCACAAAAAGCTTAGCTGGATCAGTATACAGTGGTGGGCGGTCGGGGATTTGAACCCCGGACTTCCACCGTGTGAGGATGGCACTCTAACCACTGAGTTAACCGCCCGATGGACAGACTATAGTCAAAACCGCCTCTAATGGCAAGCCTTGAAATTTTGTAGTTAACTCTCATAATTGGTACGGGTGTTCGAAGTCTGAACTATTCCTGAGCAAAACCAACCGGGTCCAAACAGCTGAGGGCCTCGCCCACGGTGAACAAGGATCCGGTGACCAGGATCAGGTCATCCTCTCCGGCCCACTGTTTCGCCCTTTCCAGGGCCAGGCTCAGAGGCCTGAGCAACTCCCCAGGCGTCTGCCACTTCTTGCCGCGTTGCTGCAGGTCTTCAGGCTCCATGGCCCGCTCATACACAGGCCGGGTGTAGAGGACCCGATCGGCCAGAGGCAGGAGTTGATCCAGGATTTTCCCTGCGTCCTTGTCGGCCATGACCCCGATGACCACCAGCAACCGGTTGTAGACGAAATCTTTTCGGAGGCTGTCGGCCAGAGCCCTGACCGCGGCTGTATTGTGGGCACCGTCCAGGAGTATCCTCGGAGGGCCCTGCATGAGGTGCATCCGGCCCGGCCACTTTGCCTTTTCCAGACCGGCCCGGATTGCATTCTCATCGATATCCAGTCCATGATCGGCCAGCAATTCGATTCCGGTCAGAGCCAGGGCCGCGTTCCGCGCCTGGTGCGGACCGGAAAGACCGAGCTTGAGCCGGTTCAGCCTGCGGGCAAAGCCAAAATAATGCATCCCCGATCCGCTGCTTCGATAGCCGAAATCCCGGCCTGCCTGATAAAGCGGGGCCTTCTTTTCCCGGGCGACCTCCTTGAAGATCTCCCGGACCTTCTGCTGCCGGGCTCCGCTGACGACAGGGACACCTGGCTTGATGATCCCAGCCTTCTCCCGGGCGATGGGCTCCAGGGTCTTTCCCAGGAAATCCTGGTGTTCAGGAGAAATATTGGTAATTATGGCCACCTGGGGCCGAATGAGGTTGGTGGCGTCCAAGCGCCCGCCCATGCCTGTTTCAATAATGTCCAGATCCGTGTTGGCCTCGGCAAAATAGGCCAGGCCCATGGCCGTCACTGCTTCGAAAAAGGTCGGGGGCTCGTCCGAGTTCATGACCCGGCGAAGCCTTTTGGAGAGCTCAACTACATCTTGTCTATCTATCTCCCTGGAATTGATCTGGAAACGCTCCGTGAAACGCACCAGATGGGGCGATGTGTACAAGCCCACCCTCAGCCCGGCCTGCTGCAGGATGCCGGCCAGAAAGGCGGCCACCGATCCTTTGCCGTTGGTTCCGGCAATGTGGATGTATTTCCTCCCTTGATGGGGGTTGCCTAAGTCCTGCAGGAGATTCCTGGTCTTGGACAGTCCGAATTTGATCCCGTATTTTTGCAGGGAATATAGAAAATCGAGTTCCTGCTGGTAAGCCTTGTCCTTCACAAAATCCCCCCTCTTTGCGATTGAGCTTGAATTTGCCTGAACCCTGGGATAAACTTTCCTGCTGGAAGGCAGGTTCAGGCTC
>JAIPER010000144.1 GCA_021737115.1 Desulfohalobiaceae bacterium | reverse complement strand
TGGCCCCGACGACCACCAACTCGTGGTCGGCCCGGATGCATTTGGCGCAGTGGATGCATTTGCTCAAGTCCCGAATGATGAAAGGATTGGCCTCTTCCAGGGGTCTGAAGTTGGACATGGGGTGGAGGCCGGTCTCGGCCAGCCCGAAGGTGGCGGCCAGGCCCCTCAGGCGGCAACGGTTTCCTTTGGAGCAGACGATGCAGGATTCGGGGTGTTCGGCTATCATCAGCCTGAGGAGGTTCCGCCTGTGTTCGAGCACCCGTTCGGAATGGGTCGAAATCTGCATGTCCTGCATGACCGGGGCCACGCAGGCGGCCAGGAGGCGTCCGGATTTTTCCTCCTCGACCAGACAGATCCGGCAGGCCCCGTAGGGTTTGAGTTCCGGGTGGTGGCAAAGGGTGGGAATGGTGATGCCCTGTTTTTCAGCGACCTGGAGAATGGTGGAACCAGAATCGCAGGTTACGGTCTGCCCGTTGAGGGAAATGGTGATCTCTTCCAAAAGAATGCCTCCAGCTGTTTTTTTCGTTGTTTGTTGTTCGTTGTTGGTTGAGGCAATGCAATCACTATCGAACAGTAGCGGCCTTGTTCTTTGGCGATATCTTGAATCCGCTCCTAACAACGAACAACCATCAACCATCAACCATCAACCATCAACAAAAGTCACGCTAGCTTGGCGGCATCCAGGTAATGGCGCAGCTTGTCTTCGCCGCCTATGGAGATGATATGCACTCCCTGGCACAAGTCTTTGAGACCGTGGACGATATCTCTGAAGATCTCGAGGCTGGCCTTCTGTTTGTCCGGAGCTGCCGACAGTTTTTCGATGATCCAGGGCGGCACGAGTCCGGATTTGAGATGTCTGTTCAAAAACTGCCCCATGCCCGCGGTGCGGATGATCATCACCTCGGCTATGATGGGGACATGAAAAGTCCCGGCCTGCTTTAAGAATTTTTCAAACCGGTCCAGGTCGAAAACAGGGGTGGTCAGAAAATATCCGGCTCCGATCCGGGTCATCTCTTCCATCTCTTTCATCTCCAGGGAGGGGACATCCTTGCCCCACCCGGACTCGATCCCGGAGCCGAGGACGAATTCTGCCTTTTTCTCCAGCGGTTGCCCTTCCACTGTCTGGCCGTCGCGCATATGCTCCAGCACGGATCCGATTTTTCCGGCGTCGACATGGAAGAACATCATTTCCTGGAGGCTGTCCCCGGTGATGCGGTAATCTTCGGTAAAGACCAGCAGATTCTCGACACCGGAATTATGGGCCTCGGCCAGGTCTGCCTGGAGCTGGATCCGGTTCTTGTTTCGGGTGGTGGTCTGATAGATGGCTTCAAACCGATTTTCCTGGAGCAGGCTGCAGGTCTTGATGGTGTCGCCGACAACGCCTTCCAACTCGATATCGGCGACAGAGACCCCATCCACCCGTCCCCGGATCTTGCGCAGGTTTTCCACGAGGTCCCGGGAGTCTCCTCCGGCCGGCGCCTGGACCTCAGAGGTTACCACAAACCTCTTTTTCGCGAAAGCGTCTTTTAAACTCATAGAAACCTCCCGGTTCGGTCATTCTCCAGCAATAGTTTGATGATTGAGAACAGGATATCAGAGAAAGCAGATTGTTGTCCACGAATGCTCACGAATCTTCACCCCGGTGAAATCCTGCTTCGCAGGAACTCCTTGAGTTATTTCACAGGGCAAGCGAATGCAGAAACAGAACTTCCAGCCTGCTGATCGCAGGCAGGAAACTTTCATCTCTATCCGGTTTCCAGCAACTTGGAGATCTCCATTTTCAACTGGGGCAGGGGCAAGGGTTTGGAGAAACAGACGTCGGCCCCATGCTCTTTCATCCAGGTGAATTTTTCTTCGTCCAGATAGGCCGAGAGGACGATGATCTTGGTGTCCCTGGTGGCGGGGTCGGACTTGATTTTTTCGCAGACATCATACCCTTTGATGTCCGGCATCATGATGTCCAGGATCAGGACATGGGGATGAAAATGACTGATCTGCAGCCCGGCCTCGAATCCGTCCGAGGCGGAAATGACCTCGTAGTTGTGCTCGTCTTCCTCCAGGGCCTGGACAATGGTTTCGACGATGATGGGGTCGTCGTCCACCACCAGGATTCTCGTTCTGGACTCTGCTTCCAGGGCCTTTGTTTCAAAGGGGAGAGGGATGCCCTGTTTTCTCATGAATTCTTCCAGGACGTCCCGTTTGATGCGGCGGTGCCCCCCCACTGTCTTATAAGCTGTGATATGCCCGGATTCGACCCAGTTGATGATGGTCTGCGAAGAGACATTGCAGTATTTGCCGGCTTTATAAACGGTCAGGACATCTTCCATAAGAGAAATCCTCCTCTGTATTGTTTTAGTTATTTTATACTTTAGTTTTATTTTATTTGTCAAGAAAAAATTTTGTAAAACCAAAATTTTTTATAACAATATTGAATTCATGATAAAAATTTATTAAAAGCATGCTAAATTTTTGGTATTTTGAGATTTTTGAGATTTACGAATGGTAAGAAATATTGCGCTTTATAGTTCCTCTCCCTGGCCAGGGAGAGGACAGGGGGAGGGGCGGTCATAGTAGCCGGTATTTCACAGCAGCTGCCGAAATCTCTTTCAAAATTTATTTTTCATGTTCAAAAAGAGGCAGGGAGATGGTGAAGGTGGCGCCATGGCCGGGTTCGCTCTCGCATTCTATGTTTCCGCCGTGGTCCTTGATGAAGCCGTAGCACACGGACAGGCCCAGTCCCACCCCTTTGACGCTGTCCTTGGTGGTGTAAAAGGAGTCGAAGATCTTGGCGATGTCCTTTTTCCTGACCCCGATGCCGGTGTCGGCGATGGTGATGAGCAGGCGGCCGTCCCGGGCAGAGGTCATGACATCCAGGCTGCCCCCTTCAGGCATGGCGTCCCGGGCATTGTTGATCATGTTCAAGAAGACCTGCCTGAGCTGCTCCTTCGAGCCAAGGACCAGCCCTGGTTCGGCATCGAAGGAGGCGTTCAGTTTGATGCTGTTTTCGCGGAGCTGCTTGCCGTACAGGAGCAGGATTTCGTCCAGGACTTCATTGACATCCAAAGGGACTTTTTCGGCCCGTTCAGGCTTGGAGAAGGTCAACATCTTGCGCAGCATTTCGGTCAGTCTTTCCGTCTCGGAAAGGGCCATGTCCAGAATCCTTCTCCTTTTGTTCTCCGGCGGGATCTCGGTCTTGGTCAGTTCGAGGGCGTTCATGATCCCATAGAGAGGGTTGTTCAGTTCATGGGCTATCTGGGAGGTGAGCCGACCCATGGCGGCCAGTTTTTCCGAGTTGAGCAGCTGCTGCTGGGTCTGGTGCAGCTTCCTCTCCATGGCCAGTTGCTCCTCTAAATCGACAAAAGTTCCCACGGAAGCAGCTTCTCTGCCGCCGGCGTCATAGATGATGGTCGCCGAGAGGTTGCCTTCGATCAGGGAGGAGTCTTTGCGGACAAAGAAAATGGGATAGGAGTTCAGCCTGCCCTGTCCCCCGTATTGTTCACTCCTGAGCATCTTCATGACCTTGTAGGCCAAACCTTCTGGGTAGAGATCGGTGATATGCATCTTGTTGATGATCTCCCTGGAAGTATATCCCAGGATCTCTTCGGCGGCGTGGTTCCAGATGATGATGTTGCCCTTCATATCAGCGGCCATGATCGCGTTGGGTGAGCTCTGAATGACCCGGTTCAGGAAATCGTGGGCCTCCTTGAGTTCGTTTTCCATGGCCTTCCTCTGAGACTGGTCCACATTGATGCCTTCGTATCCGGCGATCCTGCCGGAGGCGTCATGCCTGACGCTGCCGGTCAGCAAGACAGGGATCGCGGTCCCGTCCTTGCGCTTGAAATCGACCTCGTAATCCACGACTCTGCCTTCTCTCTCGATCCGCTCCTGGAAAGCCTTCCTGTCTTTCGGTCTCAAATAGAGGTCCCGCCCGATATCAATTTCAAGGAACTCCTCCTTGCTCTCATAGCCGAGCATCCGCAGCAATTCGGAATTGGCGTCCAGGAACTTTCCCTCCTTGCTGCTGACGAAAACACCGCAGCCCACATTTTCAAAGAGCCTTCTGTAGTCGGCCTCCGTGGACTTGAGCTTGGCTTCCTGTTGTTTTCTCAGACTGATGTCCTTGTAAACACTCAGTTTTGAGACCGTGCCGTCGCTGTTCTTCAGGGGCATGCTCAGCACCTGGAAGCTCTTGCCCACGGTGGGCACATCCACTTCCATGCTGGCCTGTTTTCCAGAGAAGGCTTCATAGGCCCGGCACCAGGGGCAGGTCCGGTTGCTGCAGTTAATGAGGCGGTAACATTTTCTGCCGACACCCTCTCCAAAAAGCTTGACCATGGCTTTGTTCATATATTCCACGGTGTATTCCTGGTTGATGATGTAAATCCCGTCCTCTATGGCCTCGAGGACTTGAAACAGAGAATGGCTGTCGTACATATTCACTCCTGTATCCGGTTTTGGGCTTTTATTTTAGATAAATATCTTAAATAAAAGGCCAAAACCGGATAATGATTACGGCTTAAAAAAAACGATATAAATATTACTGGTCAGCTTTGCCAGAGGCAAAGCTGACCTCTGACCACTGATATCTGATTTTCAACTGTGACCCCACACAACCCAGGTTTTATAAGGTTGACAGAGACTGTTTTTGGAATTACTACTAGTATATTGCTATGGTATAATGTTTCTGTCAAGCAGGTGGTTCAAGAAAATCAAGATTTTTCAGCATACCCTTTTTTTATGAAACTATCCACACGCAGCAGATATGGGACAAGAATGATGCTTGATTTTGCCAGGCATTATGAGCAGGGCCCAGTGCATTTGAGTGATGTTGCCGACAGGGAGAAAATATCGATCAAGTACCTGGAGCAGCTCATCATCCCATTGAAGCGGGAGGGATTGATCAAGAGCATGCGCGGGCCCAAGGGCGGTTATATCCTCAATAAGGCGCCTGGAGAAATCACCTTCGCCCAGATTATCAGAATCCTGGAAAACGCCTCCAACCTCACGGATTGCGTAGAAAACCCGGAGGTCTGTGAGAAGTCCGAGGAATGTCCGACCCGGGAGGTTTGGGTTCAGACGAACAGGTCCATGTATGAACAACTCGATACCGTCTCTCTGGCGGATAAACTTTAAACAAACAATATAAGACGACTCAAATGCGGTTTTTACCCGGGCGTTCTTCCTCCCGACCGGGTAAAAATGAAAACAGCTCTTTCCAATGTGCATCTCTCGGCGAACTCAGTGGCTCAAGCGAGTCTTCGAGCGGGCGCGGGACAGTCTGCTCTTCTGTGAACTTGTCGTAATTGCCATGGATGAACTATGGCAAAGTAGTAGCGGAAGAGCACCACAAATGTCTGGTATGGAGAAATCATGAGTGACAAAGTGCTGGTCATCATCTCGACCAGGGACAGCGAAAAGGCCCTGACCGGCCTGATGTGGGCGAAAAATGCGCTCAATCGGGGCTGGATGGAAGAGGTCAAGGTCATTTTTTTCGGTCCGGCCCAGAGGCTTGTTCTGGAAAATGAAGAGGTCAAGGAGGCGGCCCTGGAGATTGCAGAAACTGAAAAACCGGTGTTTTGCAAGTTTATTTCCGACAGGGAGGAAAATTCCGCGCGGATTGAAGAACTGGGGCTGGTGGTCGATTACGTCGGCTCGCTCATCGCCGGCCTGATCAAGGAAGGCTATATTCCCATGGTCTTTTGAGATTATTTCAAGATCTCGTTTTGCAGGAGTTCGGCAATTTCCTTGCCTGGCAGGGGGTGGCTGAAGTAGAATCCTTGATAGGCGTCACATTTTGTGCCTTGAAGAAATTCAAGCTGTTCTCGCGTCTCGATGCCTTCGGCGATGACCTTCAGGTCCATAATCTTGCCCAGAGAGAGGATTGCCTGGACAATCGCCTGATCATTGCTGCTTTCCGGCAGGGATCGGATGAAGCTTTTATCGAGCTTCAGGGTATCCACGGGCAGGTTTTTCAAGGTGCCCAACGAAGATGTCCCGGTTCCGAAATCATCGATGGCAATTTTGACGCCGAGGTCTTTGAGTCCGTTAAGCACAGCAACGGCGGCCTGGACACCTTCAGAAATGCTTGATTCCGTAATTTCAATCTGCAGTAGGGACGGGTCTATCCCGGTCTCTGTAATGATCGCCTTGATTTTTCCAAGTAGATCCTTATCCCGGAATTGGATCTGGGAAAGGTTTACGGAGATTTCCAGGGGATCGATGCCCATGAGCTGCCAGGCATAGGCTTGTCTGCAGGCTGATTGCATGGCCCATTTCCCGATGGGGATGATCAGACCCAGTTCTTCGGCAATGGGGATAAATTGATTAGGGGCCACCAGCCCTCGTTGCGGGTGTCTCCAGCGGAGCAAGGCTTCCAGGCCGGAGATTCTTTGCGACTTGAGGTTTACGATGGGTTGGAAGAAAAGTTCAAATTCTTCTTTATCCAGGGCTTTTCGCAAATCAGACTCCAGCCGGAGTCGAATCGATGAATCGAAGTTCATCTCCTGCTGAAAGAATCTGTAGCTGTTTTCCGGTTCAGGCTGATCCTTCAGGCTGTGCATGGCGGTTTCAGCGCTGTTGACCAGGGTTTCATAGTCGGAACCATCGGAGGGGAAGACACTGATGCCGATGCTTGCTCCGAGATTGAATTTCTCCTGTTGCACCAGAAAAGGAAGGGATATTTTGACCAGAAATCTGTTGGCGATTGTGGCCGCGAGCCTGGGAAGAGAGATGTTGACGAGGGCCACCACGAACTCGTCTCCCCCAAAATAACCCAGGATATCGGCTTTCCGGGCGGATGTTTCCAGACGTCGGCTGACCTGCATCAGGAGTTCGTCTCCGGCCCGGTATCCATAGCTCTTGTTGATGTATTTGAAGTTGTCGAGATTGATGTAGAGCAGCCCGATGTTGAATTGAAATCGCTTGCCCTGTTCCAGGGCATGTTCCAGTTTTTTCTTAAACAAAAAGCGATTCGGCAGAGCGGTTAACTGATCAAAATAGGCGAGGCTTCGGTCCACAGTGTCTGTCGCCAGGGAGATGTCCCGGGCGGAGAATAAGTACAGGGTCCGTGAAATCGGGTCTGGTGCGGCCAGAGGCTTGATGCAAACGTGTAATGGGGAGAGGTTTTCCTTTCCCCGTATGCAGAGGTCTCCCTGCCAGGATTTTTTTGAGCGAAGGCTTGCCCAGATCTGTTCGAAGGAGCTTGGAATTTTGTGAGTCGGGCTGACGAATTCTTTTAGTTTCTTTCCGGTAACTTCCTGCTCCTGAAGTTTCAGTTGCGCCAGAAAGATCTTGTTGGCCAGCAGGATCTTGCCCTGGCCATCGGTTATCAGAATACTTTCCCGGGTGTTGTGAAAAATAGTTTCGTACAGTTGAGCAGAACCAAACCGTGTCTCAAGCATAAGAAGTCCCGGTTAAAAAAGAAGCAGCTCCTCAGCGAAGAAAGCTGCGGGAAAGAATCCCTGATTTTCTCGGGCCTGTCAAGCTGATCAGGGCTTCGTGCTTTGGAGAAGGTCATAAATGAAAAGAGGAAAAAATGGGTTTACAGGAAATAAACTTTGAGGGCAAAATTTTGGCAGTCAGTGTCAGTCAAAACAAGGGAGAGCGGAAAAGCGGTGTTGAAAAAGGGCTTCTCCTGCCTGAATTTGGGCTGAAAACCGACGCTCATGCCGGAAAATGGCATCGGCAGGTCAGTCTTTTAGGGATTGAAAGTATACGAAAAATGCAGGAGAACGGCCTCGACGTCGGGCCGGGGGACTTTGCCGAGAACATAACCTCCCAGGGTGTGGACCTGCCTTCCCTCCCCCTGGGGACGCAACTGCAAATCGGTCCGGTCGCAGTCTGTGAGGTGACCCAGATCGGTAAGATCTGTCATGACCGCTGTGCTATCTACAAGCAGGCCGGGGATTGCGTCATGCCCCGGGAGGGAATCTTTGTTCGGGTCTTGAAAGGCGGAACGATCCAGGCCGGGGACAGCATTCGGGTGATATTTTCGTAAATTCAGAGCTCTTTCCCGTACTTCAAAGTTTGGATATTTTTTTGGACAAATTTCAGGTTATGATAAATTCGAATTTCGATATTGCAGACTTCGTAACATGCTGAATTTGTGTTGGTTTAACCAATTGAAATAATCAACATTATGCATTGGTGTCAGCAAAATTGGACATTCATTACAAGAACAAGATGCCTCGCGCCCGCTCGCAGACTCGCTTGAGCTATGG
>JAIPER010000143.1 GCA_021737115.1 Desulfohalobiaceae bacterium | reverse complement strand
TGATTCGGGCCAGGGTTTTGGCGTAATGGGGCGAGGCCGAGGCGGTCTTCAGGGTCTGGCGCAGGCGTTTGAGCTGAAGGGCCTGCAGTTCCTCTCTGGAGAGCAGCTCTTCCCGGTGAAGATGTTCGATGGTCATCGGATCTGTACTCATGCGTAATTTCGCAGCTCTTTGCGGTTTTCTAACATTTGTATTTCCTCAATTTCCCATCTCTTCGGAGGGTTCCGGAGTAGGGGCCAGGTTTTCAAAGGAGGTGCAGTAGTTGAAGTATTTGAGTTTGGCCATGCCGGTGGGGCCGTTTCTCTGCTTGCCGATGATGATTTCGGCCGTGCCCCGTTCGGGGTTGTCCTGGCTGGTGTTGTACACCTCGTCCCGGTAGAGGAAGATGATGAGATCCGCGTCCTGTTCGATGGCCCCGGATTCTCTGAGGTCGGCGAGCATCGGCCGTTTGTTGGTCCTCTCCTCCACCTTCCTGTTCAACTGGGCCAGGGCCAGGACCGGGACGTCGATTTCCTTGGCCAGTGATTTCAGGTTCCTTGAAATATAGGATATTTCCTGTTCCCGGGAGTCCTTTTTCTGGGAGGAGTGCATGAGCTGAAGGTAATCGACGATGACCATCCCCAGGCCTTTTTCCCCTTTGAGCCTTCGGCATCTGGCCCGTAGTTCCATAGGGTCCAGGGCCGGGGTGTCGTCGATGAGGATCGGGGCGTTGGACAGGGCCTCGGCTGCCTGGTAGAGCCGGCTCCAGTCTTCATCCTGGAGAAAGCCGCTGCGCATCCGGCTCAGGTCGACCTTGCCCCAGGCGCAGAGCATGCGCATCATGAGCTGTTCCATGGACATTTCCAGGGAAAAGACGGCCGACGGGACCTGGTGCATGATGGCCGAACGCATGGCGATGTTCAGGCCGAAAGCAGTCTTGCCCATACTGGGGCGGCCGGCGATGATGATCAGGTCGGTCTTCTGCAGCCCGGCGGTGATCTCGTCGAATTTCGTGTACCCGGTGGGGACCCCGGTGATGAGCTCCTGCTGTTCGAACCTGAGCTCCAGCTGTTCAAAGACCTGGTGGACCAGTTCATTGCTGGTCTTGAATCCGGACCCTGAACGTGCTTCGGAAACGGCGAATATGCTCTGTTCGGCCTGATCCAGAAGGGCGTCGGTTTCATCCGCGGAATCGAAGGCCTTGTTGATGATCGAGGTCGATTCCTGGATGAGCTGCCGCCTGACAGCCTTGTCCCTGACGATCTGGGCATAGTTCAGGGCATTGGCCGAGCTGATCACGGATTCGGTCAGCGAGGTCAGATAGGCCGGACCGCCGATCTCTTCGATCTTGCTTTTCTTCTTGAGTTCTTCCGAGACGGTGACCAGATCGACCGGGATGTTTTTCCGGTACAATTCCAGAAAAACCTCATAGATCGTCCGGTGGACCGGTGAGTAAAAGTCGTTTTCCTTAACGATATCGATCAGGGAGTGGAGGATGGAGTTGCGCAAAAAAACCCCCCCCAGAACCGCCTGTTCCGCTTCCAGGTTCTGAGGGGGGGTTTTACGCAGGAGCTCTTTGTCCGCCAGAGACATATCCCCGGACGGGTTCAGGCTTGGCCCCTGGTTTGATCTATTCCGGCTCCCCGCTTGTGAGCTGTTCTTCGCCATGTCGGACCACAATCACCTTCAGTTCTGGACGGACGTCAGGATAGAGTTTGATCGGTACTGAAAATTCGCCTAGAGACCGGATGGGACTTTCCAACTCGATTTTTTTCTTGTCGATGTCATATCCGAGTTTGGCCAGTTCATCGGCGATCATCTGCGAAGTGATGGAGCCGTAGAGCTTGTCGCTTTCTCCGACCCGGACCGGGATGGTGATGCTGACCTGTTCCAGCTGCTGGGCAGTGTCTTTGGCCTGAAACCTGATCTTGTCCTGCCTGGCCTGGAGTTTGGCCCGCTCCTGTTCAAAGGTCTTGAGGTTGCTGCGACTGGCCGGCATGGCCTTACCCTGCGGGATGAGATAGTTCCGGGCGTATCCTGGCTTGACATCGGCCATGTCACCGAGTTTGCCCAGATTCTCTATATCGGTGCGTAAGATAACCTGCATGATGTTTGCTCCTAAACCGTCTTCTTTTTGACATCGGTGCTGTGGACCGCAGTGTAGTACAGCAGGGCCATTTGTCTTGATCTCTTGATCTCCGTTGTCAGTTTGCGCTGATGTTTGGCGCAGGTCCCGGTGATGCGGCGGGCAATGATCTTGCCCCGTTCCGTTATGAAGTCATCGAGAATGTCTGGTTTTTTGTAGTTAAGGGGGAGATTCTTGTCGGCACAGAAGCGACAGAATTTTTTTCTGGGGGTGAATTTAAAAGCCATGTTTACTCCTCCTCGGTTGGTTGAAAGGTGTCGGCGAGCCTGACGGTGATGAATTTCAGGATGCCGTCGGTGATGCGGATCCTTCGTTCCAGTTCCGAGACGAGGGTCCCGTTCAGGCCGTATTCCAAACGGACATATCGTCCCCGGGTGTGTTTTTTGACCGGATAGGCCAGATCCCGCATGCCCCAATCGTCGACTTCAACCATCTGCCCGGAATTGTCGCGGACCAATCCTTCCAGAACATCCAGGATCTGCTGCCGGTTTTCGGCGGTGAGATCCGGACTGAACAGGAGAAGAGTTTCGAATTTTCTCTGCATGTGTACTCCTTGTGGTCTTTGGCCTGCGGCTTCAACTCGAACCGCAGGCAAGGGAAACAGATAAGCTATAAATTTGCAGCCGGCTTGTCAAGAAAAAGGTTTCAATACTCCAAAAGCTCGGGGCTGACGATTTCGATTTCGGCCGAGGCCCGCAGGCCCTCGATGTAGGCCTGATGCAGACTTCCCTTCCGGTTTTGATTGAGCCGGGAGATCCAGAAGGATTTCTGCTCCTCCCACTGCTCTTCCGGAGGCGGGATCCTTTCGATCCGCCTGGCCAGGACATATCCCCGGGAGACCTCATAGGGCTTTTCCAGCCAGTCCTGGTCCCCGGCGGAGAGAGCGGTTTCGGCCAGGTCGGGATTCATTCCCAGTCCGGGGATGAAGCCCCTTCTGGTGAAGGCCTCGCTCTGCTTGACGTCGTGTTCGTTCGGGACGCTGGCCTGGTCCTTGTTCTGCAGGTCCTGCAACAAGGCGGCCGCCTCTTCCCGGGCACGCTCCAGGGCTTTCTGGTCCTTCAATTGCTTGACGATTTCTTCGCGCACCGTTTCCAAGGGGCTGACCCGGGCCGGTCTGGCTTCGGTCTTGAGGGCCAGGAGGTAGCCCTGATCCAGGAAAATGGGGCGATCGGTCACTTCCCCGGTCTGCAGGGCAAAGAGTTCGGTCAGGGCTTCCTGCTCCAGATCAAGGGCTTCGGGACCCTCCTCTCTGGAAAACCAGCCGCTTTCCTTCAACTCGATCCCCAGTTCCTCGGCCGCCATTTCGATATCGCCGGTGTTCAGGATGGTACCCAGGGCTTTGTCCAGGATGTCTTCCAGGTTCTCCGCAGCCTTGTCCTCGGCCAGCCAGGAGCGGATCGTGTCTTTGACCTCGGCCAGGGGTTTGGCCCCGGCCGGCCGTTTGTCCTTTAGTTTGATCAGGTGCAGGCCGTACCTCGTTCTGACCGGTTCGCTTATTTCCCCTGGTTTCAGAGAAAATGCGATTTTTTCAAAGGATTCGACCATGGACCCGCGACCGAACCAGCCGAGGTCCCCACCCTTAGCGGCGCTCGGGGCCTGTGATTCCTCCCTGGCCACTTCACTGAACGATTCCCCGCGCTCTATCCTTTTGGCAATCTGTGTGATTTTCTGTTCAGCAGCCTGCTCTGCTTCTTTGGAGGCGTCCTGGGGGATTTCGATAAGGATATGGGACGCCTTGATCTCCTCTGGCCTGACAAACTGATCCTTGTTCTCCTGGTAGTAAGTTTTGATTTCCCCTTGACCGACCTCCTGGTACGGGGCCAGCCCTTCCGGGGTCAGGGGCAGGTACTTCATTTTCATCCGGGCCGGCTGCTTGAAGCTGTCCTTGTGGCCCTGATAATAGTCGCTGATCTCCTGGTCGCTGAGCTTGACCTGTTCGCGGAAGTCCTCCCGGGCCAAGAGGATGTATTCTAGTCTGGCCTTTTCAGTCACGTAGTCAAAAAGTTCCCGGGCCTGTTCTTCGCTGGTCTGGAGCGAGCCCGAGAGGGTGTTGAGCATCTTCTGGGTCAGGATGTCCCGGCCCATGTCGGCCTCGAACTGGGCCGGGGTCATGCGGTTGGCCTGCAGCAGGGCTCGGTATCGCTCCATGCTGAAGGTCTGGGTCTTCTCGACCTGAAAGGGCTGCATGCTTTTGATCCTGGCGCTGATTTCGGTGCTTGACGCTGAAAATCCAAGCCGTCCTGCCTCCTGCAGCAGAAGCATTTGGTTGACCATCTGGTCAAAGACCTGTCTTTTGAAGTCCATCTGCTGAAGACGCTCCGAGGAGATGTTTTCATTTTGCTGGCGCAGGGATTCCAATCTCTGTTGGTAGGTATTCAAAAAATCCCTGGTGGAAAGCTCCTGGCCGTTGACCGTGGCCAGGATTGATTTCTGTTTACCCCTGAAACTGCCGACCCCCCAGAAGACAAAGACCAGAACGATGATGCCGAAAAGGACCTTCACTCCCCAGGATTGGGCGTTTTTTCTGATAAAATCGAGCATACCATCTCCACGTATACTTACCGTCGTTATAAAGCGGGTTTTTAAACCTGATGCAACCGTTCAGTCAGGGGAGTCATAATATTCAATTGGTATGAAGTCAAACCCAAACCCGGATTTCCGATCCGATCCCGCAGGAGGGTCTTCCGCACGGGGTTGGTCTCGGCGGAAAACCGGGCTGGATATGCACAGGCAAAGGAGGGGGGCTTTTCAGCCGGGGCGATCAGAGGATGTACCGGCTCAGATCCCGGTCTTCCTGAATGTCCCGGAGCTGTTCCCGAACGTATTCCTGGTCCACGACCACATGTTCGTCAGGCCGTTCCGGGGCGCTGAAGGAGAGCTCGTGCAGGACCCGTTCCATCAGGGTATACAGTCGACGGGCCCCGATATTTTCCGTCTCTTCGTTAACCTTCTGGGCAAAGGCCGCGATCTCCCGCAGACCGTCTTCGCTGAATTCCACCCGGACGTGTTCGGTATGCAGCAGGGCCTGATACTGCAGGGTCAGGGCGTTTCTCGGTTCGGTCAGGATCCTGTAGAACTCTTCCTGGCTCAGGGCGGACAGCTCGACCCGCAGGGGGAAGCGGCCCTGGAGTTCGGGGATCATATCCGATGGCTTGGCGTAATGGAAGGCGCCGGCCGCAATAAACAGGATGTGATCGGTCCGGATCATGCCGTACTTGGTGTTGACCACGCAGCCTTCGACAATGGGCAGCAGGTCCCTCTGGACCCCCTCCCGGGAGACGTCTGCTTGTTTGCCGCTGTCCTGCTTGCCGCAGACCTTGTCCAGCTCATCTAAAAAGATGATGCCGCTTTCTTCGACACGTTCCCTGGCCAGTTCAACGACCTTGTCCTGGTCGATGAGCCGGTCGCTTTCCTGCTGGACCAGATGCTCATAGGCATCCTTGACCTTCATTTTCCTGGTCTTTTGTTTTTTGGGGAACATCTTGGTGAACATGTCCTGAAACTGCATCTCCATGTCTTCCATCCCGGGCATGGCCATCATCCCCACCTGGACCCCCGGACCTTCGACCTGCACCTCCACGATCCTTTCGTCCAGTTTTCCGGCTTTCCACATGTCCCTGAATTTTTCCCTGGTCGAGGGCTTCTCGGATACGGGCTCCTTTTCTGTCTCGGCTTCTGTCCGGGTGTCCGGGCTCTCTTCCTTGCGCCTCGATTTGGGCAAAAGGACATCCAGAAGGGCTTCTTCCCCCAGTTTTTCCGCCTTTTCCCGGACCTTTTCCAGTTCCTCCTTGCGGACCATGTTGATCCCGATCTCCATCAGGTCCCGGACCATGGACTCCACATCCCGGCCGACATAGCCGACTTCGGTGAACTTGGAGGCCTCGACTTTGAAAAACGGGGAGGCGGCCAGTTTGGCCAGACGCCTGGCGATTTCGGTTTTGCCCACGCCGGTGGGGCCGATCATGATGATGTTTTTCGGAGCGACTTCCTCTTTGAGTTCGGGGTCGAGCTGTTTCCTGCGCCATCTGTTCCTGAGGGCAATGGCCATCATCCGCTTGGCGTCGTCCTGACCGACTATGAATTTTTCGAGTTCAGTGACTATTTCTCGTGGGGTCAGGGTAGCGTTCATTGAGGTCCTCCTAAGAATTCTTGGCTCTTGGTAAAGTGTTGATGACGAACTGGTCATTGGTGTAGACGCACATTTCCGAAGCGATGGCCATGGCCTTGGCGGCGATGTCTGCGGCCGGCAGATCGGAGTGCCGTTTGAGGGCCTTGGCGGCCGCCTGGGCATAGGCCCCTCCGGAGCCAATGCCGATGATCCCGTCATCCGGTTCGATCACGTCGCCGGTGCCGCTTAAGACCAGGATGGTCGCCGAGTCGGCCACAATAAGCATGGCCTCAAGTCGTCTGAGGTATTTATCCGTCCGCCATTCCTTGGCCAGCTCCACGCTGGAGCGGAGCAGCTGCCCGCCGTATTCTTCGAGCTTGGATTCGAAGCGCTCAAACAGGGTGAAGGCGTCGGCCGTGGCCCCGGCAAAACCGGCCAGGACACGGTCCTTATGCATCAGCCTGACCTTTTTGGCAGTATGTTTAAGCACCACGGCCTGTCCGATGGTGACCTGCCCGTCTCCGGCCATGGTGATCCCGGCTTCGTCCTTGACCGCCAGAATGGTGGTTCCGTTTATGGTGTTCTGCACAAAAAATCCCCTTTTTAATTGTTAATGGTTAATTGTTAATTCAGAGCTCTTTTTCTAAAATCTGTTGGAATGAGTGGACATTTTTACTTTTGTTCCCTTGGCATTTCTTTATTAACCATTAATGATTAACAATTGACAATTAACAATTATCTTCTTGACGTCATTCTTCCTCGGTGCCTTTCCCAAAAAGCTTTTCCGCCTGGTTAGCCCAGATGGACAGGTCCTTTTCCGAGAAGAGATACATGGAAATCTCTTCGAGGTCGGTCTGTTCCAGGCCGGAGGCGATTGTCTTCAAGGCCAGTTCAGAGGCGAGTTCGACTGGAAACCCGTAAACGCCACAACTGATTGCCGGAAAGGCCAGACTTGTCAAGCCGTATTCTGCAGCCAGGCCTATGGAACTCCGGTAGGCGGATTGCAACAGTTCGGCTTCTCCTTGATTGCCCTGCTGCCAGACCGGGCCTACCGTGTGAATCACGTACCGGGCCGGCAGTTCGAACCCCGGGGTGATCACCGCCTCTCCCGGGGGTAGTTGTCCCTGTTCCTGGACGATTTCCCGGCAGGCCTCCAGCAGTTTCGGTCCCGCGGCCCGATGGATGGCTCCGTCCACACCTCCGCCGCCCATGAGGCTGGAATTGGCGGCGTTGACAATGGCCTGGGCCCTGGATTTGGTGATATCGCCCTGACGCAGGACAAGTTTTCCGGAGGCTGTTTCATGACTGACTGCTTTCATGGTCAAACTCCTTATACTTACGGTCGTCATAAATTGAGGTTTTCATTTATCGGAAGTCCTGGTAATGGTGCCTGTATCCGGTCCAAGCCTCAACACATTTGCTCCCGAGGTTCGAATCGGGTATTGAAGTTATCCAATTAAAATAAACAATAGTTTAGCTCTGTCAAGGAAAGGAGAGTATGATTCATCAGTACGCCGCCAGACGTGACGATTTGAGGCAGAAGATACAGGAATTGGAACTGGATGGGTATCTGGTTCTTCATCCGGCCAACAGGTTTTACCTGAGCGGTTTTGAACTGCATGATTCGCAGTGCAACGAAAGTGCGGGCTGCGTGCTGATCACCGCCGGAGGGAAGGACAAATTGTGCACCGATCCCCGCTATCTGGACGCAGCCAGGCGGGTCTGGCCAGAAGAAGATATCTTTGTTTACAAACAGGACAGGCTGAAAATGCTCCTGGATTTTTTTAAAAAATCAAATATGACCAGGCTGGGGTTCGAAAGCCGGAGCACGTCCTATGAAACCTACAAGACCTTGGCCGAAGAAATCGAACTGGAGCCCTTTCAGGGCCTGACCGAAGAACTGAGAAAGATCAAGAGCCAGTCGGAGATAGATCTGCTCAGGGACTCCTGTTCCCTGAACCACGAGGTTTTTTCCGGTATCCAGGGGTTTGTCCTGAGCGGGGTGAGCGAGTCCGGGCTGGCC
>JAIPER010000142.1 GCA_021737115.1 Desulfohalobiaceae bacterium | reverse complement strand
GGACAAACGAAAAGAACACGTTCCTGCCAGTGTGTGTGTGGTGATAGTCAACTACAATGGTATCGATTATATCGAAAATTGTCTTCGTTCGATTCAAAAAAGCACCTACCCCCGACTCAAAATAATTGTTGTCGATAATGCTTCGCTTGATGGTTCACGAGAACACATTCTTCAATATTTTCCTGATATATACGTCATCCAAAATAAATATAACCTTTTTTTTGCGAAAGCCGCTAATATTGGCATGGATTTTGCTATAAATGCAGGGGCAGACTACCTGTTTCTTCTCAATCCTGATATCACATTGTCATCAAACTGTATTTCACACTTGACCCGCTTCTTGGAGCAACATCCGGAAGCGGCCGCCTGCCAGCCCAAACTTCTGTTCGAAAATCATCGGGAAATCATACAGTCATGTGGATGCAGATGTTCGCTTTCCGGTAATGGTTGGGACCACCGCATGGGAGAAAAGGACCGTGCTTCACTTCCTGTATTTGAGGAAATTCTTGGGGTTACCGGGGGAGCTCTCTTCACCAAGGCAAAAATCTGGAAGTCATCTCAAGGATTTTGTCAACGTTTCGGTATGTATTATGAAGATATCGATTTCTGCCTTCGCCTCCGAGCCCAGGGCTTTCGTTTTTATTGTTTGAATTCTGCGCAGGCCTATCATGTCTTGTCCGGTATCATCATACAATCAGGAGCTGCCCTCAAATATTTTTTTACAGTGAAAAACAGCTTCTGGGTGGTCCTCAGGAATTTTCCTTTTCATAAGATTTTAAAATCTTATATTTTTTCATTGCCTGCTTATGTGGGCATGCTGGGTTATAACCTCAGCAAAGGTCGATTTCTCCGTTCCTGGTATATAGGGTATGGTCTTGTTTTCGGGTGTGTTTCTTTCTGGATTTTCATCCCTCGGCTTATCCGCGAGGTATTGATGATGTCAAAAAACAAAGTCCAGGTTTTCGAAGAATTTGTCGATGAAGACCGGATTTGTCCGCCAGCACTATTTGTTGAAAAAAAATCAATTGAGTGATATAAATCAATTCATGCAAAAGAGGGTTCCTGCGTCGCGCACCTGTGTTATTGTCTTAAACTGGAATGGCTGGCGACACACATTGGATTGCCTGGACTCATTGGCAGAACTGTCAATCCCTCCCAGGACGATCATTGTGTGTGATAATCACTCAGAAGATAGGTCAAGCCAACAAATTTTGGAGTGGGCAAAGTCCAGGCATGAGGCCACCTCCCTGGCGATCTTTCCAGCATCAAAGGGAGCAGAAGCGAGTCACATCACCCATCATGTACCACGATTTGTGTTCTTCCAACACCAGAAAAATTATGGTTTTTCTGGTGGGATCAATCCGGGAATCAAGTGGGCTATGGATCAAGGAGCCTATGAATTTCTCTGGCTTTTGAACAACGACACCGTAGTCGAGACCCAGACCCATTCAGCGCTTCTCGAATCGGCACATACGAACCCAGAGGTGGGGATCTGGGGCAGCACAATTTGCTGGCAGAATAATCCGGAACAAGTCCAATGCGCTGGCGGCTGTCGCTATTTCCCGCTGACAAGCATTTACAGACCGACTTTGGAGGGACTCTCACGCGTTGCAGCCCAGAGAACCAATCGATACCGATTCGATTACATCTTTGGAGCAAGCCTGTTTATTCGCAGTGAAGTCTTGTCGCGGGTCGGATATCTGAATGAAGCCTATTTTCTTTTTTATGAAGAATATGATTTCTGTCGCCGGGCACAAAAAGCCGGGTATCAAATAGAATGGTGCCGCAAGAGTGTTGTCTTGCATCACGGCAGTGCAAGTAGCTTGGATTGTGGGGATTCAACAAGAAAAGACAGGCTTCAAATCATCACATATCATGAAAATCTCAGCACTCTATTTTTTACAAAACAGCACTTCCCTCATTACTTACTTTTTGTTCTGTTGTTTCGATTCTGGGGCAAGACGTTCTATCTGGTCAAACGTCGGCAGTTTTTCCTCTTCCCTGCCCTCGTAAGGGCATATCTGGATTTTTTTAAGAAATTCAAAAAAACAGTTTAAAAGTAAGTTGTTTTGCCGCGGCCTCTCTCGACGGAAAGACCCTGATCCTAACGACACATTTTTTCAAGCTGTGCAATTAGCCTTTAGCGTTTAGCCGTTAGCAAGAGAGGGGCAACAAGATTTTTGACCCGAAGCAGTATTTAAGGGTCTTGAACAATCTGATTCAAAAGCTAACAGCTAACAGCTAACAGCTAACAGCTAACAGCTAACAGCTAACAGCTAACAGCTAATGGCTAACAGCTAACAGCTAATGGCTAACAGCTAACCGCACAAGTCCCAATTTTTCAGCCTTCCCGCATGGCCTGGTCCACGATCCCCAGGATGGGCTCCAGGAGGTATCCGAGGACGGTCCGCTTCTCGGTGGTGATGTAGCAGACCGCGGGCATGCCCGGGGAGAGATAGGCCCCGTATTCCTCCAACTGCTCCGGGTTGACCCGGACATGGGCCAGATAATAGGACCGGACGCCCCTGGAGGTCTCCTCGCTGACCTGGTCCGCCGAGACATAGATCACCTCCCCGGGGACGGGGGGAGTGGAGCGCCGGTTGAAGGCGGAAAGCTGGACTTTGGTGGGCTGCCCTTTTTTGACGTCGGTGATGTCCTGGAGCCGGACCCTGGCCTCGACCACGAGCTTGGCCTGGCCAGGCACGATGTCCAGGATGGGCTGGCCCGCCTGGATGACCCCGCTTTCTTCCGAGTGGATCCGCAGATTCATGACCTCGCCGGCAATGGGGGCGGTGATCTCCAGCCGCTGCTGGGCGTCGACCTGGGGCCTGAGCTTTTCTTTTAGCTCGAAGATGAGGTCCGAGACCTCGCTCAGCCTGGAAACCGCCTTCTCCCGGTAGGAGTTGCGCAGGTCCACGATCCGCAGTTTGAGCTCCTCGATCTTCTGCCTGGCCTCGGCGATGTTCTGCTTGAGCCGTCCTTCCCGGCCTTTTCGCTCGGCCAGCATGCGCCGCAGCTCTAAAATCGCGGCCTTGTCGATGTACTTGCCCTGCAGGAGCTCCTTCTTGGCCGACAGTTCTTCCTTGAGGGCCTGGATGATGTCCTTCTGGGCCAAAAGCTCTTCCCGGATGCCCTCGATCTGCTCTTTGATCTGCTCGATCTGGGAATAGTGCAGAGAGATCTTGCCCTTGAGATCCTTGCGTCTGGAAGCGAAGATGTCCTGCTGCTTCTTAAGAATCATGGCCACTTCGGGCTGGTCCTTGACCTCGAGCAGGTCTTTAGGCCAGTCGATGCTCTTTTCCATGGTGCTCTCGGCCTGAAGCCTGGCCGCCTCCGCCTTTTTGGCCCGAAGCTGTCCCCTGAGCAGGGATACCGAGGCGATGACCCTGGAACTCTTGAGCCGGATCAGGGTCTGGCCCTTATCCACCCGGTCCCCTTCCTGGACCAGGATCTCGTCGACGATCCCCCCTTCGAGATGCTGGACCGTCTTCTTTTCATTGGAGACCTTGACCGTACCCGAGGCAATGACCGCCCCCTGAAAGGGGAAAAAGGCCGACCAGGCCCCCAGGCCGCCGAAAAAAAAGACAATGATCAGCAACCCGGCCAGGATCAATTTGTTGGGGTTGGTATTGATCTTCCGGGCGGCCGGATCCTGTTGTGTTTGTTCTGTCATCGCTGCCATCTCCTTGGCGTCTTGGTATAAGATATAAGAGGTTAACCTCTTTGTTGTTTCTGCCCCATCAACCGCTGGAAAACCTCCTGTCTGGGGCCGAAGGTCACGGTCTGTCCATCCTTGAGCATGAGCACTTTGTCCGCGCTGTTTAAAAGCACCGGCTTGTGGGTGACCATGATCACGGTGACTCCTTCATCCTTGAGCATACCCAGGCAGTTCACCAGGGCCTGTTCCCCGGCGTCATCCAGGTCGGCATTGGGCTCGTCCAGGACCACCAGTCCCGGCCGGTTGTAAACCGCCCGGGCCAAGCCCAGGAGTCTGCGCTGGCCTGCGGCCAGCCTGGCCCCAGCCTCGCCGATTTCCGTATCATAGCCTTGTGGAAGCCTGAGGATGGTCTCATGCAGTCCGGCCTTTTGAGCCGCGGCCAGGACCTGGTCCGCGCTTATTTCTCCCAGACGGGCGATATTTTGGCTGACGCTCCCGGAGAAAAGGGACACCTCCTGGGGCAGGTACCCGATACTGGGTCCGAGTTTTCGATGGTCCCACAAAAAGACATCCGCCCCGTCGAGCCGGACCTTGCCCCCAAGGGACGGCCAGATGCCCAGGATCATCTTGGCCAGGACGGTCTTTCCGGCCCCGCTGGGACCGATGACCCCCAAAAACTCCCCGGACTCCAGGGAAAAAGTGATGTTTCGAAGCAGGTTCCTACCCCCCAGGGCCAGTCCGGCCCCTTCGACTTCCAACCTCCCTTCGGGGGCGGGCAGATCCATGCTCTCCTGCTGCCCGGCGCCCTTGAGCAGCTGATCCAGACGCTTGAATGCACTCCTGGCCTCGACACTCTTTTTCCAGGTGGACATGGCCTGTTCCAGGGAGAAGAGGCAGCGCCCGGTGAGCACCAGGGCGGCCACAGCGATCCCGGCCGTAATATCACCCTGGAAGACCAGGTAAATCCCCAGACCAAAGACCAGGGTCTGCAGGGTCAGCCTCAAAAAGATGTTCAATGAGCCAAGCCCGGTCAGATAGCCGTTGACCCGGGCCTGCAGGTCCACTCCTTGCTGATGCCCCTTCTGCCATTGGGCCTCGATCCCCTGGTCCATGCCCATGGCCGTGACGGTTTCCAGGTTTCGCAGAGCCGAGGCTACCAGATTCTGGCCGATGGCCAGAACCGCCCCGGCCTGATCCCATCTCTTGCGGATCAAACGATGCTGCAGTAACCAGAGAAGGACGAGGCCGAGGGTCCCGCACAGGGCCACGACTCCCAGATCCGGATGGAGGAAAAAGATGGCCAGGACAAAGAGGGGAACAAAAAAGACGTCGAACAAGGCCCCAAGCGTCCCGTCCCCGAAATAATTCCTCAGGATGTCTATATCAGTAAGTCCCTGCCTGTAGCCGGCCCGGTTCAAACTGACCCCGGAGGCGAACATTTCCGCAAGAACCGTGCTCTTCAGGTCCCTGTCCACCTCCAGTCCGGAACGGATCAGGATTCTGGAGCGGATATAGTGCAAAAGCCCCATGACCGCCAGGGCAAAGACCGTTCCGACCGTGACCGTGAGCAGACTTGAAAAACTGTAGCTGTCCAGGACCTTCTCAAACAGGACCAGCAAATACAGGGGAAAGACCAGATAGAGGATATTGACCACCAGGCTGAAAAGACCGGCATAAAAAAAATACTTCAGCAACTTCAAAACGATGTGGCGCATTATGACTTCAGACCCCTTATAAGCGGCAGTTACGGATAGCCCGCTTTCGAATTTCGCCTGCAGCGAAGCCTGCCCGGAATAGGTATGCTGTAAATTTCATCCAAGGGCAACCGACGCTATTTGGTTGATTCTTATTATTTTTCTTTGTTTATGAAATTAGAAAATTTGAATTTCGTGCTTGTTTCGGATTTCGAGTTTCGTACTTCGAATTTTTGGTTCATCCAGTTTTTGCATATTTTCAGTTCTTCAGATGCCATAGACGATTGTCCCTCATTACGGCGCCTTATTTCCGGGCCAGGCTCCCGAAAATCTCCCGGCCGGGGCCGAAGCGGTCCATGGTTCCCTGTTTGAGGACCAGGATTTTGTCGGCAAAAGAGAGCAGCCCCGGCTTGTGGCTGATCATGACCGTGGTCGTGCCCTGTCTCTTCAGCCGCCTCAGGGTCAGGGTCAGGGCCTTTTCCCCTGCCTCGTCCAGATTCGAGCTAGGTTCGTCCAGAACCACCAGGGCCGGATCGCCGAAAACCGCCCTGGCCAGGCCCACCCGCTGCCGCTGACCGCCGGAGAGGTTGCCGCCCCTGGGGCCGATTTCAGTTTCATAGCCCTTGGCGAATCTGAGAATGGTCTCGTGGGCCCCGGCCTTCTTGGCCGCAGCGATAACCTTTTCCGTGTCCGGAGTCTGCATCCTGGCGATGTTTTCACTGACCGTTCCCGGGAAAAGCTCGATATCCTGAGGCAGGTAGCCGAGAAAAGACCCGAGTTCCTCCTGGTCCCAGGTAAAGATGTCCTGCCCGTCCAAAAGGACCTGCCCGGTCGAGGCCGGCCAAATCCCCAGCAAAAGCCGGCACAAAGTGGTCTTTCCGGCCCCGTTGGGCCCGATGATTCCCAGGAATTCCCCGGCCTGCAGCTCAAAGGAAATGTCCCGGAGGATGGGCTGCTCCTCCACGGAAAATCCGGCCTCCACGATCCGCAGATCGCCCTTTGGCTCGATATGCCTGGTCACGCTGTCCGGTCCGGAGCCCTGCAGAAGGGTCCGCAGCCTCTTATAGGCCTCCCTGGCCTCAGCTGTCTGCTTCCAGGTCCCCAGGGCCTGGTCCACCGGAGCCAGGGCCCGGCCCATGATGATCGAAGCGGCGATAATGATCCCCGCATTCGTCTGATTCTGAAGCACGAGATAGGCCCCGGCCCCGAAAATCATGACCTGCATCATCAGCCTGAAGCTCTTGCTCATGGATTGAAAGGCCTCAGACTTTCGATCCGCCCTGTCCTGGAGGGAGACCTCCCGGTCGTTGACCCCCTTCCAGTGGGCCGCCAGTCCGGAAACCATGCCCATACTGTGCACGAACTCGGCATTGCCCAGGCTTTTGTCCAAAAAATTCCGGCCCTGAATATTGGCCGATTTGGCCTGATCGCGGTCCCTGCGGGTGGAAAGCTCCTGAGTCAGGCTCAGGGCCAGAAGGACAATCGCCCCCCCGGTAGCCACCAGACCCAAGAAGGGGTGCATCAGGTAGATGATCAAGAGATACAGGGGGACCCAAGGGGCGTCGAAAAAAGAAAACACGGCATTGCCGGCAAAGAAGTTCCGCAACTGATTCACGTCTCTGAGGGCCTGTCCGGACTGGTTGCGGTCCACTCCGGCCGCCTTTCTGAGCATCTCGGACAAAACACCCCGGCTCAGTCTTTTGTCCATCTCCACCCCGACCTGGACCAGGAGCCGGGATCGCAGGAAATCCAAGACCCCGAGCACAGCCAGGGCCGCCAGGGCCACCAGGGTCACGCTGTACAGGGTGGGAAAGCTGAAGCTGTCCAGCACCCGGACATAGATGGCCAGCATGTAGATAGGAAAAGTCAGATACAGGGCATTGATGAACATGCTGTAGAGCCCGGCAAAGGCGAAGTATCTGGAAAACTGTTTCAAAAAGGCTAACATGAAAATATTACAAGAGGTTAAGAAGGTTCACAGTTCACGGTTCACGGTTCACGGTTCACGGTTGCAAGAGGCATAAGGGCAGAGAGCATAGAGCAGAGGGTTAAGAGCTTCACAGTTGAAAAAGGCAAACCTCAATCGCGGAAGGCGAAAAATATCTCGTGCCGTATCGATGTTCAACGATCCGCTCTTCCTTCTTCCCCATGCTCTATGCTCTATGCCCTCTGCTTCTGACCCTCCGCCCAGTCAGGCCCGAACCACCTGCAAAGGGCCGGTCCTGGTCTGTTTGGGCTGGGTCAGCCTGGAGAAGACCTCCTGCCTTGGTCCGAACATGTCCTGTCTTCCGTTTTTAAGAACCAGAATCTTGTCCGCCAGCTGCAGCATTGACGGCCTGTGGCTGACCAGAACACAGGTGAAAGGGCTCTGTTGTCTCTTGGCCTTAAGGGATGCGATCAACTCCTCTTCTCCCTGCTCGTCCAGATTGGAATTGGGCTCATCCAGAATCAGCAGGGGCGGGTCTCCGTAAAAAGCCCGGGCCAATCCCAGGCGCTGCTTCTGGCCCCCGGACAGGAAAAAGCCGCCCTGGGTCTCGAGCCTGGTTTCATAGCCCTCCGGCAATTGGCTGACGGTCTCGTGGATGCCGGCCTCCTGGGCCGCCTTGCGGACTTTTTCCTCGTCCGGCCGCCCCATGCGGGCGATGTTCTGGGCCACCGTGGCCGGAAAGAGTTCAATCTCCTGGGGGACATACCCGATATACGGGCCCACATCATCCTGGTCCCAGTAAAAGATGTCCGCCCCGTCCAGACGGACCTTCCCGCCCATCGTGGGCCAGAGCCCCAACAGCACCCGGCAGAGGGTGGTTTTCCCGGCTCCGCTAGGTCCGATAACGGCTAGAAAATCCCCGGGCTGCAAAGCAAAGGCGATGTTATGCAGCAGAAAACGCCCCCCGAAGCTCAGGGTGCAGTTATCCACCTGGATCTTCCCTGTGGGCAC
>JAIPER010000141.1 GCA_021737115.1 Desulfohalobiaceae bacterium | reverse complement strand
TAAGGCCTCGAGGCCAAGGTATCACCCAGCTCCTTTTGCGGGGAGCAACCCGACCTTTCCAGGCGGACTGTCCACCGTGCCTCGCCGTCTGCTCCCTGCCAGGGGAATTCCTGATTTTTGATATTCAGGCTGCTTATATCCATGAATTTCTCTTTTGCGGCGAGCAGGGTCTTGAATTGATCGCGTCCCCTTTTTTCCAGCCTGAGGCTGGATGACAGCAACTGGAAAAAGACGGCCAGGGTACTGCCCACGATGATGACCGCAACCAGCATCTCCACCAGGGTGAAACCGCGTTCCCGATTCATGACTCCAGGCTGACGCCGGAGAGGTCGACTGTGCCCAGAATCGGATCTATCCTGCACTGCATACTTCGGTCCTGATTCACGATGGCGAATGTGCTGAGCAGTGAGCTGCCATCCGCAAAAAAACGAGTTATCAATAGCTCCTTGCTCCCGCTTGATTGCCCGGTCAGCCGGAGAATCACCCCACCCGGCAGGGTCAGGCTCCTGTCATTCAAGTCCTGGCTTATGGTCCTGGTTTCCGTTTGATAATAGCAACTGTTGGCAGCCCCTTTGAGAACAGCGTAGCTCTTGGCCTGGCGCAGATAGAGGGCCAGTTGTCGGCCGCCGCTTCGCAGCTGCAGGGTCTCCCGCTGGGACAGCTGATAGCCCAGAAAGACGGATGAGCCCAGGGCGATGATCAGCATGACCACCACTATTTCAATTATGGTGAATCCGTTTTTGGTTGCTGTCAAGGAAAAAGATCCACTCATGTGATATTTTATTCCCAGGAATTGATATCCGCATCTTCTCCTTCGCCCCCGCTCTGCCCGTCCGCACCGTAGGAAGAGAGGTCGTAGGGATTGTGCTCCCCGGGGGATTTGTAGACATACTCGTTTCCCCAGGGGTCTTTGGGAACCGGCTTGGGCAGATAGGGTCCGTTCCAGTCTTCCACGCCCTGGGGCTTCTCCCGCAGGGCCTTCAGGCCCTGCTGCGTGGTCGGATACTGGTCAGTATCCAGGCGGTAGGTATCCAGGGCCGTGCCCAGCAGCTCGATCTGGGCCCTGGCGGTTTTCTGCTTGGATTCACCCAGCTGGCGGAACATCTTGGGCGCCACCAGAGAGGCCAGCAACCCGACGATGATCATGACAATGAGCAGTTCTATGAGGGTGAAGCCGCTTGATATCTCTTTCCTACGTATCGGCATGCGTTCAGAAGTCTTTAGCATATTTTTTATACTTACGGTCGTCATAAATTGAGGTTTTCATAATTCGGTAATCCTGGCAGTCGATGCTGCAAATATTGGCTTCTTCGCAATTTCAGAGCTCTTTCCCGTACTCCAAAGTTTGGATATTTTTTGGACAAATATCAGGTTACGACAAATTCTAAGCACGAAATCCGAAATACGATTTCGATATTATGTCCAACTTAGCAGTCATTAAAAATATTTTGTATTATTTTAAACACTTGCGCTAAAGGGTCAAGACACTGCTACGAAGTCTGCGATTACACCGCCAGGGTGTTCACGCTGAAGATGGCCATGAAGATGGAGATGACCATGAGTCCGATGACACAGCCCATAACCAGGATAATGACCGGTTCGAACAGCGAAGTCAGTTTCTTGATGGATCCTTTGGTCTCGGTTTCATAGATTTCAGCCACTTTTTCCAGCATGGTGTCCATGTGGCCGGTTTCTTCCCCCACCCCGACCATCTGCACGGCCAGGCCGGAGAAGACCTGCCTGTCTTCCAGAGCACGGGACAAGGTCTTTCCCTGCTTGAGATCCTCGTACACTTGAGACAGGGAGCCAGTCAAGACCCGGTTCAGGATCACTCCCTGGACAATGGACACCGAGGCCAGAATCGAGACCCCGCTGGCGAGGAGCGTCCCCAGTGTCCTGGAAAAACGGGCGATTTCAATTTTTTTGATGATCGACCCAAGAAGGGGGATCCGGAGCTTGAACCGGTCCCACTGCTTCCGGCCGGCGGCTGTTTTCAGATAATACCGGAAAGCAAAGACGAGCGCAAGCACCGACCCGATCAGGGCCCAGTAGTAGGACTGCAAAAAGTCCCCCAACGACAGGAGTATTTTCGTGCTCAGGGGCAGAGGGATGCCCATATCGATAAAAATGGTGTTGAATTTCGGCAGGACGAAGAGCAGCAGCACGGCAATGGACAGCGCAGAGGTCAGGGTCAGGATGACCGGATAAATCAGGGCGGCCACGAAAAACTCCCTGAGTTCGTCCACGCTCTTCAGGTAATCCGCCAGCTTGTTCAGGATACTGTCCAGAACGCCGCTGGACTCGCCGGCCCTGACCATGTTGATGAAGATCGGAGGGAATACGGATTGCCTGGTCTGCAGGGCCTCCCAAAAGGTGCTGCCCTCTTTCAAATGCTGCTGCACTTCCAGGATGATCCCTTGAAAATGCTTTTTTTCCGTCAACTGGCTGACGATGGTCAAGCCCCTGTTCAGGGCGATCCCCGCGCTTAAAATCACGGCCAGATTCTCGGCAAAATGGATCAGGTCCTTGCGGTTGGTACGCTTCCAAAAGGTGAGCTCCTTGTTCAGGCCGCTGAAAAGGCCCTTTTTTTCGCTCTTCTGCCGCGGCAGGCCGAAAGACCCTGGGCCAAACCGGCCCGGTAGAGTTCCGGCCGAGGCCTCCTCCCCCCTGCCGGTCCCGGCCGGCTTTGCTCCGGCTGCAGCCGACTCCTGAAAGGAAATCTGGAGGGGTACCAGCTGCTGCTTCTGCAGAGTAAAGACAACCTCTTTTTCGTCCCTGGCCGTCAGGCTCCCGGTGGTGATTTCCCCCCCGGCACTGACCGCTTTGTAGTAGTAACTTTTCGGCGGCATGGCAATAAAATTCAGAGCTCTTTCCCGTACTCCAAAGTTTGAATATTTTGTTGGACAAATAACAGGTTATGATAAATTCTAAGCACGAAATTCGATATTATGTCCAATTTGGAAATCATTGAAACTGTTTCCAATTATTTTAAAGTCTTACCCTTAAGCATCAAGGCGATGGTACGAAGTCTGAAATTATCTTATTCCTGTCTGCCTGGCAAGGATGAATTGACATCCCGTCCTTGCTGACCCTATATTCAGAGCTCTTTGCCACACTCCAAAGTTTGGATGTTTTTTTTGGACAAATATCAGGGTATGATCAATTCGAAGCACGAAATTCGATATCCGGGTGCTCTTCCGTACTATACTTGCCTTTGTTCATCCATTACGATTAGGGCTACGATTAGGGCTGCAGAAGAGCAGACTGTCTCACGCCCGCTCGCGGACTCGCTTGAGCTATGGAGGGCGCCGAGGTGAGACGGCATGAGCAAGAATTCCTTTTGTTTTCCCCGGGCGAGAGGAATCCCAGTGAAATCCTGACAAACAGGACACTTCGTGTATTTCACGGGACAGGGAACGCCCGGGAAAAAACCGCATCGCCTCCGGCGAAGGTTATGATACTTGCCCGAAGGGCGGAGCCCTTGTGGCCGTGTCCTGCCTTTCTCCGACACGGCCAAAAAGAATTCTCTTCTCCCTCTCCATCTCTGTGGTCTCCCAAACTCAAGCGAAGTCCGCGCCTGCCCGGCATTCACCCGGCACTCAAAATACTCCGGGGTATGGTACTGTCTTGATTGTATATTTGATTCATCTACCATTCTCTTTTGAGTGCCCGGGTGAGTGCGGGGAGCGGGCGTGAAATCCATTTCTTCTCTTTTACGCCGCAAAGCTTTAGCAAAGTATCCGCGGATGACTACCGAAATACGCGTCAAGACGCTGCAAAGAAGTCTGTATATGGACACTTCAGTCATTATCCTGACCTACAACGGGGAAGCGTATATCCGGGACTGCCTCCGGTCGGTCCTGGATCAGGACCTTTCGCCCCAGGCCTTTGAGGTCATCGTGGCCGACAACGGATCAACGGATCGGACCAGGGAGCTTGTCCGCAACAGGTTTCCCCGGGTCAGGCTGGTGCCCCTGGAAAAAAACCACGGATTCGCCAGGGGCAACAACCTGGCCCTGCAAAAGGCCCGCGGCCGGTATGCGGCCTTTTTGAATCAGGATACGGTCGTCGGGCGCAGCTGGCTCTCCGCTCTGCTTTTGTCTTTGCAGCAGCACCCGGATTTTGCCGCCTTTCAATCCAACCAGCTTTTGCCCTGGAACCCCGGATTCGATCCCTCGCGCCGAGACCGCAGACCGAAACAGACATTTTTTTTTGAACTGACCCCATACGGATACGCCGATCAAAAGAATGCGCCTTCAGGAGACGGTATTCTGGAAACCCGTTTTATTTCCGGGGCCTGCTTCATCCTCCGCAGATCCGCCCTCTTTTCCGGAGAAAAGGTCTTCGACGAGCGGATCGGCTCCTACAATGAAGACATGGAGTTGTCCTTCCGTTTGCGAAACAAGGGCTTCAAGCTTGGGGTGAGCCCGCATTCCGTGGTCTATCACAAGAACGATTCCACCCTGAAGCTTACCCGGAAAAATTTTCAACGACACAGTCAAATCATTCAAAACAGGGTCTACGTCTACGCCAGATATCTCCCGCTTTCAGGGTTCATCCGCTTTCTGCCCCGTCTGGCCCTGGCCCAGAGCCAAAAATCATTCGAGCGACTCAGGTCCCAGGGGCATTCAAGGTTGACCGCCCTGTTCATGGGGGGAGCCATCCTGCCGTTCTCCTGTGTTTTTGTCCTCTTTGGCCTGATCAAGGCGGCTTATCGACCGGAAAATTTAAGACCGGACTGCAACAGGCTGCTGAAAAGAAGGTTTCACACCCTGCCGACAGTCCTGGCCGACAGAATCGACACCGCCACCTCCAGCCTCAGACGGTTCGTGTCCCAGGCCGCAGCCCAAACCCCGGAAGGCGCACTTGTCCTGGATGCCGGGGCCGGGGAAGGCGGCTACAGGGATTATTTCGGGAAACAGCGCTACATCGGGGTGGATTCAGGACAGGGGGATCAGGACTGGGACTATTCCCGGTTGAGCGCCAGGGCCGAACTCACGGACCTGCCCTTTGCCGGGGACCGCTTTGAGGCCGTTGTCTGCACCCAGGTCCTGGAACACCTTCCGGAGCCCGGGCAGGCCCTTCGGGAACTGTTCCGGGTCCTCAAGCCGGGGGGCCGGCTCTACCTCTCCGCACCACAGGGCTGGTGCGAACACCAGCAGCCATATGATTTCTTCCGTTTCACCTCCTTCGGGCTCAAGCATCTTCTCGAAAAGGCGGGCTTCGCTGGACTAACGGTCAAGCCAAGCTGCGGCTACTTCGGATACCTGGCCAACCGGCTGACCTTTTTGCCCAAAGTCGTGTTCTGGAAGATAAAGTCTCCCTGGATGCGGACTCTGTTTCTGCCCCTGGAGCTTTGCTCCTATCTTGTCTTCGTGCTCTTTTTTCCCTTGATCCTCAATCCCCTGGATCGTTTCGACCGGGAAAAGCTGTTCACCCTGAACTATCTGGTCACAGCCCAAAAACCAAAGAGCCATGACTGAACAGCCCGGGAGATGCCGCATCTGCGGAGCCCAAAGCCCGGAGCTGGCACTGGCCGGTCTTCCGGGAGCGTTTCAGGACACCTATTCCCTGTACCGCTGCCGGGAATGCTCATTTGTGACCACCCATCCCCTGCCCGGAGAAGACCTCCTGCTGCGATACTACGCTCCGGACTACTGGGTCCGGGGAAAGGGTCGTTCCCGGGTGTTCGACCTGCTCTTCAGGGCGAGGATGGCCGGGCTCATGCACCGCCTGCAAAAAGCTCTGCCCCAGGGGGCCAGGGTCCTTGACTGGGGCTGCGGCGACGGAGCCCTCCCGGCCCTGATGCGCGGCAAAGGCTTCGAGGCCTATGGCCTCGACAAATTTATCCCTGCAAAGGTTTCCCCCTGGCTTATCCAGGGGGATATAGGAGACGACCGGCTTGAAAAGGGGTCCTTCGCCGCCATCACCTGCTTTCATCTCCTGGAGCATCTCAGCGATCCGGTCCGGGACCTGCGCCTGGCCTTTGACCTCCTGGCACCAGGCGGAATCATGATCCTCGAGGTGCCCAACATCTCTTCCCTGGGATTTCAGGTCTTTGGCACAAGATGGCAGCCACTTGAGATCCCGCTTCATGTGAATCACTTTACCCCGGCAAGCCTGAAATACTTGATTGGGCAGATCGATCACCTCGCCCTGGAAAAGGCAGCTACCTTTTCCTGGAGGACCTCGGCCAGTTCCATTGTCCTGTCCTTGTTTCCCAAACTGGCCCCGGGAGACATGCGCCGGCGGAACCGGGGCCGCCACCCGCTTTCCTGGCTCCTGGCCTATCTGTTTTTGCAAATAGGGGCTCTGCCCTTTGCGACTGCCGAAGCCGCCCTGAACAGGGGAGAAGTCCTGAGGCTCTGGTTGAGAAAATACGACGGATGAAACAGGTTCAGGCCTGACCTGCCGCAGATGAATCCGAGCCTGGAGTGATTGTATTTCCTTGCCTGATTGTTGTTCGAGTCAGGCATTCATCGTTAAAGGAAAGCCCGATCAGGTGGTAGAGTTTTTGGAGATCGCCCCGGTATCTCATTTGAAGCTGTTGTCTGGTATCGGGTTGCATCGGAGGTATTTCCTTGAGCAGGATCTTTTCCAAAAGGCGAAGTCCAAAGGCGGCCAGCCCGGGAAAGCGCCGCAGCAATCTGCTTCCAGCCAAAGGGCGCATCAATAACGGCGCCCGCAATGTCTTGCCAGGATTCTGCATGGAGAGTTCGGGCTGAAAATCGGTATTCACGTCGAGGAAGCTAAATATTTGCCTCAATGAGACGCCTGGCTCCGCCCTGAACTGATCCAGGGTCAAAAAATGGAACTGACCCGGGTCAAACAGGGCGAAAAACCGCTCAATCTGAGCCCCGAAGAGACCGGACCGAAAATAGAGATAATTGCAATAATAATGCCGGCACCTTTTAGGAAAGGAAGGGCTGCGTACCCTTTTTTCTTCGGCCTGGAGGGCTTTTTCAAACGTAGAGGCCTTTTCGTATCCGGTTCTGCGCATGTGGTGATACAGGGAATAGGCCCGATCGACCGGGTTGCGGAGGATGACGAGGAACCTGGCCTCAGGGAACAGGGCCTGCAGGACCCTGGCCGAGGACGGATTCGTCATGTAGGCATGGGAGGCCTCTCCAACGGCCTTTTCCTGCAAGACAGAGTCGAAGAGTCTGAAATAGTCGACAGGATTTTTAACGACCTGAAATTGATCGCAAAAAAAAGTCGGCTCTTTCACCGACGGCAGGAAAATCTCCGGATGCTGCCGCAGAGAGTTAAAGAGGGACGTTGTACCGCACTTACCCGCACCAAGAATAAAAAAATTCGGTTTAGGGCAGACATTGGGTCCTGACATCAGTCGACTCGAGCGTCCCATTCGAATAAAAGGTGAAAGAGGTTCACAGTTCACGGCCTCCGGCTCCGCTTCCAGCCCGTAGGGCCTCCAGGCCGGAGGGTAGAGGGCGAGCCTACGCCTCGGAGAGTTCACGGTTGTAAGCAGAGGAAAAAGCCGAAAACCTCACTACAGCATCAAGTACTTCCAGCCCAATCATTTTTCCGGTTGAAAATCAAAATATTTAACCAGATCACGCCGTTTGACCGACATTTTCATCCTCTACCGGCAATTGTTCAATCAAGGCGTTGCCTACAGGAATCTCTTTGCCGAGCTGTTTATAAGCCAGCATCATCTCCTTCAGAGCATCTCTGAGCATACTTCTGCAGTCTTCGATATCCCGCCCTTCAGTGACTACTTCTGGCCATTCGATAAGTTGTCCCAGATAGCCTGACGAAATTTTTATATATTTTGCTGTAAAGGATATCATGGGTTTCCCCCTTTTTGCACGTTAGATAGAATGGGGTCTGCCCCCGGTTTACTTCTCTAACTATCTATTATTACAATTGATACACGGAATTTTTACTTGTAGGTATGCGATAAAATCATTTACACAGTGATATTATTTGAATTTTCTGATTCGATTCCAGTGAAAGAAGCATAGAGCATCCCAGTGCCCCCCCTTCGGGGAGCCTTTCTGGCCCCAGGTGAAATACGTTATCACTGGCAGTAACGTGCATTTCACTGGGTAAATGTTTCACAGGATAAGCAGGGTATGGAGCAGAGAGCTATGTGTGATTCACACACAATTTGCTATTCTTGTTCACCAATTTTTTGATAAACACCCCTCAGCAAATCAGGATCAATGTGAAGTCCGACCTCTATCAGCTTGTTGATCCGGGGCCTGACAGCTTTTATTATGCCAACTCGTTTAGCCATGACCACCAAGCCAACAGACCCAATTAATCTCAC
>JAIPER010000140.1 GCA_021737115.1 Desulfohalobiaceae bacterium | reverse complement strand
AAAGCCTCGCGGCCCCCTTGTCTGAGATCTCGGAGCGGGCCCTCGATCAAAAGATGAAACCGCCGGCCCTGCTGGTGGTCGGCCGGGTCGTTGAACTGCGGGAGAAACTGAACTGGTTTGAGAACCGGCCCCTGCTCGGCAAGGGGGTGGTGGTCACCAGGGCCAGGGAGCAGGCCAGTTCCCTGCTCAAGATCCTCCAGGATCTGGGGGCCTGCTGCTATCAGTTTCCCACCATCGCCATCGAAGCCCTCGAGGACCATTCCGGGTTGCACCGGGCCTTTCAGAACCTGTCCTCCTATGATTGGCTGATCTTCACCTCTGTCAACGGGGTCAAGGTCTTCTGGAAGGAACTCAACGGCCAGGGACTTGATTCCAGGGCCCTCGGCGGCTGTGCGGTGGCCGCAATAGGGCCGGCCACTGCCGGGGCTCTCAGGGAGAGGGGGGTCGAGCCCGACTTTGTCCCGGACAAGTATGTGGCCGAACACGTGGTCCAGGGACTGGTGCAAAGAGGGATTTCCCGGGCCAGGATCCTCCTGCCCCGGGCGGAAAAGGCCAGGGAAGTTCTGCCCGAGGCCCTGGCCGCAGCCGGGGCCGGGGTCGAGGTCTTGCCGGTCTACAGAACCCGGCCGGCCGAGGAGAGCGGGGAGAAGATCCTGCAGGCTATCCGCGCGGGCAAGGTCCATTTCATCACCTTCACCAGCTCCTCCACTGTGGAGAATTTTTTCCGTCTGGTTTCAGCAGAAGATCTCTCTTTGTATGTCCCGGAACAGGTCAAACTGGCCTGCATCGGTCCTGTTACCGCCGGAACGCTTCAGCGGTATGGGTTTCAGGCTGATCTTCAACCAGAGGACTACACCGTTTCCAGCCTGGCCGGATGTCTGCGCCAGGCGGTTGCCGATCGCTGATCTGATCGTCTTCTCACTCAAATTTATGCAAAAATAGCCAAATTGCACTTGACATAAACAGAAATCTGCGATTAGGATATCTTGAAGTTGGAACAGATTTTCTGAATGGTTAGAGTGAAACTGGCGGTAAGGGTGAAACTCGTGGGAGAATGGATGCCGGCCGGAAGCCCGTCCTTTCCTGACGGCAAAGGGCTCTTTTGATGAAGGACTTTCTGCAGCTGCTTCCTGGAACGAAAACTCAGCAAATAGGGAAGGCGTATGGATGAGAAAAACGCGATAGTTCAGGTCAAGAATTTGTACAAGATCTTTGGTCCAAACCCGGAACGAGCCTTTTCACTCATCGAGCAGGGCAAGGGAAAAGCTGAAGTCTTTGAAGAGACCGGTCTGACCATTGGCGTCAAGGACGCCAGTTTTGAGGTCTATGAAGGCGAGGTCTTCGTGGTCATGGGGCTGTCAGGTTCAGGCAAGTCCACCCTGGTCCGCATGCTAAACAGACTAATCGAGCCCACTTCCGGGCATGTCTTTCTGGAGGGCAAGGATATCGCTGAAATGCCCATGGAGGAATTGATCCAAATCCGCAGGGACAAGATGTGCATGGTCTTTCAGTCCTTCGCCTTGATGCCTCACATGACGGTCCTGCAGAACGCGGCCTTTGGTCTGGAAGTGTCCGGGAAATCGGTGAAGGAACGGGAAGAACGGGGCATGAAGGCCCTGGAACAGGTTGGGCTCGGGGCCAATGCCCACAACTATCCCAAGGAACTCTCCGGAGGGATGCAGCAGCGGGTCGGTCTGGCCCGGGGCCTGGCCGTCGACCCCACGATCATGCTCATGGATGAAGCCTTCTCCGCCCTCGATCCCCTGATCAGGACTGAAATGCAGGACGAACTTCTCAAACTGCAGGAGCAAACCCAGCGCACGGTGATATTCATCTCCCACGACCTGGACGAGGCCATGCGTATCGGCGATAGGATCGCCATGATGGAGGGGGGCCGGATCGTCCAGGTCGGGACGCCGGAAGAAATTTTGAAAAATCCCGCGGATGAATACGTCAAGGCCTTCTTCCGGGGTGTTGATCCGACCAATGTCCTCTATGCCGGGGACATCGCCTCCGACAAATTTGTGACGATAGTCGATCACAAGGGGGAAGGACTCAGAACCGCTCTGGAGAAAATCAATCGGGCCGAACGGGATTACGGATATGTCCTGGACCGGCGACACCGTTTTAAAGGCATCGTCTCCATAGATTCATTGAAGCAGGTCATCGATTCCGGAACCGAGGACGCCAAGCTGTCCAAGGCCTTTCTGGACAAGGTCCAGACTGTAAAGAGCAGCGCCCACCTCCAGGATGCCCTGCCTTTTATCTCCGATGTTCCCTGGCCGGTGCCGGTGGTGGATGAGGACAATGTTTACAAGGGCGCTATTTCCAAGAATATTTTCCTGACTACCTTGCACCGGAAAGCCGAATGAGATGGAACGGGTGAGTACATTTTGTCACAACCCGGACTCATCTAATTGACACTCCAACTCATCGAGGAGCATATCATGCCTGACATACTCAATTTTGATAAGTTTTTCCTTCCCGTGGACACCTGGATTTCCGCATTGGTCGACTGGCTGGTGGGCAATTTCCGGCCTCAGTTTCAAATGATCAAATGGCCGGTGGACATCACTCTGACCGGAATCGACTCTTTCTTGAACTGGCTGCCTCCGATCATTATTCTCATTTTTATTGTCTTGTTTGCCTGGAAATTTTCCGGAAAGGCGGTGGCCATCTTCAGTTTGATCAGCTTTTTGTTAATCGGATATATGGGGCTGTGGTCCGAGACCATGACCACTCTGGCCATGGTCTTTTCCGCGGTTATTTTCTGTATTGTGGTCGGCATCCCCCTCGGGATCATCGCCTCCAGAAGCGACGGCTTTGCAGCCTCGATCCGGCCGGTACTTGACACCATGCAGACCACACCGGCCTTCGTCTATCTGGTTCCGGTGGTCATGCTCTTTTCCATCGGCACCGTGGCCGGGGTCATCGCCACCATCGTCTTTTCCATGCCCCCGATTATCCGTTTGACCAATCTGGGCATCCGCCAGGTCCATCCGGAACTCATCGAAGCGGCCCTGGCTTTCGGGTGCACCCCCAAGCAGGTCCTGCTCAAGGTCCAGGTGCCCCTGGCCATGCCGACCATCATGGCCGGCCTGAACCAGACCATTATGCTCTCGCTGTCCATGGTGGTCATCGCCGCCCTGATCGGGGCCGGCGGTCTCGGAGTGCCGGTTTTTCAGGGACTGAACAGTCTGCAGGTCGGACTGGCCGGGATCGGAGGCATCAGTATCGTCCTCATGGCCATGGTCCTGGACCGGATCACCCAGTCTCTGGGGGAATTGGGTAAACGCTGATGACGTAAGCCGGAGGGCTGTAGTCATAATCCTCTGCCTGCACATGGGGTGCGGCGGAAAAACTGCAACAGAGAAGGAGGTCGAGTCTTATGAAATTAACGAGATACTTGAAAACAATGGTACTGGGGCTGGTCTTGACAGGGATGCTTGTCTTTGCCGGAAACGTGACCGCCGCCGACATGCCCGGAAAGGGCACCACCGTACAGCCGGCCAGGGCGACCTGGACCACCGGGTTTTTCCTGGAAGCGCTCTACAGCCGTGCCTTGTCCGATCTTGGCTACGAGGTCCGCACGCCCAAGGACTTGAGCAACCCGATCTTCTATCAGGCCGTCACCCAGGGCGATGTTGACTACTGGGCCAACGGCTGGTTTCCGCTGCACAACGCCCAACTGCCCGAAAATTTCGACGCGAAAGCGGAGAAGGTCGGTTACGTGGCCCAGGCCGCGGCCCTGCAGGGCTACCTGGCCTCCAAGGACCTGGTGGAAAAGTACGACATCACGTCCCTGGAAGATTTCAAGCGGGACGAAGTCAAAAAGGCCTTTGATGACAACGGCGACGGCAAGGCCGATCTGGTGGCCTGTCCTCCGGGCTGGGGCTGTGAAAAAGCCATCACCAGGCATATGAAGGCCTATGATCTCGGCGACCATATCAATTTGATCAAGGCCGGCTACTCCGCCAGCATGGCTGATGCCGTGGCCAGGTACGAATCCGGCGGACCGGTCTTTTTCTACACCTGGACCCCGAACTGGACCGTGTACAAACTGAAACCGGGTGAAGACGTCCTGTGGCTGAACGTGCCCGAGGACCTCGAAGGTGAAAACACCGACGCCAGCGGGATCGAAGGCGCGGTCACCGATCCGATCAAGATGGGATTCATTCCCAATGACATCGTCGTGGTCGCCAACAAGGACTTCCTGCAGGATAATCCCGCGGCAGCCAAATTGTTTCAGGTCATGTACGTTCCGATTCAGGAAATCTTTGCCCAGAACAACAAGATGTTTGAAGGCGAGAACAAGCAACGGGACATTGAACGCCACGTGGATGAGTTCATCGCCAAGCACAACAACAAGTGGAATGAGTGGCTGCAGGCTGCCAGGGAAGCCGCCAAATAGTGCCTGAACGAAAACGAGTGTTTGGCCGTAAACTTGCTCCGATCCGAGGCTCAAGAATTTTGAAACCGCAGTGTATTTCAATACATGAGGATTTCAATATGTTGCAGTAACGAAGGAGATGGGTGAGTTTCCGGGTAAAAACCCGGTCCGGGCAGGACCTCTCTCTTGCCTGGACCGGTGAAAAAAGATACAAAAAAACCTGACCCCGCTCAGCGGAGTCAGGTTTTTTTTGTATCTCTTGGTTCCACTCATCCGCTTTTACTTTGAAAAAACTCAAGGCAGAAAAATTGAAAATGGAATAACACCCTGGAGCTGTCTATGACTTTGTCCGTCGGTGTCTTGCTCTCCGGAGGCGGGAGCAATCTGCAGTCCATCGTCGATCATATAGACGAGGGCTTCCTGGAGGCCAGGATCCGGGTGGTCCTCTCCAATGAACCGAAAGCCGGCGGTCTGGCAAGGGCCCAGAAGCACCGGATTCAAACCTCGGTGCTCGATCATCGAAGCTACTCTTCAAGAGAAGAGCATGATTCCGCTCTCTTGAAGGTTCTGCAGGCGGAGGGTGTCGAGGTGGTCTGTCTGGCCGGATACATGCGCTTGCTCGGGAAATCCCTTGTCCGGGCCTATCCCGGCCGGATTCTGAATATCCATCCGGCCCTTCTTCCCAGTTTCCCCGGCCTGGACGCCCAACAGCAGGCCGCTGATTACGGGGTTCGCATTTCCGGGGCAACGGTTCATTTTGTGGATGAATTTCTGGACCATGGGCCGATCATCATCCAGGGAGCGGTCCCGGCCTATCCGGGAGAGGGGAGGGATGATCTGGCCCGCCGGATCCTGACCCTGGAGCACCGCATCTATCCCCAGGCCCTGCAGTGGCTGGCCCGCGACCGTCTGCGCCTGACAGACGGCCGGGTCCATCTGCTGCCTGATAAGGAGCGTTCTGTGAAAGGCAGCCGTTCGCAACCGCTTCTGGTCAACCCGCCTCTCGAGGAGGGCTTTTAAAAACAGATTTTCTGTCCGCCTGTAGACAGGCGGACAGAAATCTGTTTATCAATAAAGGTATTTTTCGTTGCGGCAAGACGACCGTAAGTATAGTTTTGAGAAAGACTGCATGAGCAATACTCTTTGCCGACAATCCCACATGGAACACCAAGTGGAAGCAATTCACAATCTGCACAAAGTCATCGTCGATCCCGGGGTCAGGAACAGCCCCATGGCTGAACGCGTCAGGTCGAGGCTTCCCGAGGTTGAGTGTGAGGTGTTAGAGGAGGGTGGTCAAATATCGTCGAATCAAGACCAGGCCATCCTCTATCTCAAGGAGTACAAGGGCCGCTTTCTTCGATTTTGTCCCGGAACAAAGCATTACCGCTGCTGCGGCTACCGCATCATCCACATCGGGGAAAACTGCCCCCTGAACTGCTCGTACTGCATCTTAAAGGCCTATTTTCAGGACCGGACTCTCAAAATCTGGGCCAACCAGGAGGACCTCTGGAGGGAACTGAGGGTCCATTTCTCGGGCAATCCCGAGACGCGTTTCAGGGTCGGCACCGGTGAATTCACCGATTCCCTGGCCCTGGAATCGATCACCGGTTACAGCCGAGATCTGGTCTCTTTTCTGGGGGAATACGAAAATGTCTGTCTCGAGCTCAAATCGAAAATCGTGGATCTTTCCTGGATGGACGGGGTCAGACGGAGCGATCGGGTTCTGCCGGCCTGGTCCCTGAACGCTATCGATGTGGTCCAATCAGAGGAAAGGGGGGTTGCCTCCCTGGAAGAGCGCTTGATTGCAGCCCGGACCTGCGCTGGAAATGGTTTCCGGGTCTGTTTGCATTTCGATCCCATTATCTGGTATTTTGGATGGGAACAAGGATATGCCAGGACCATCGAGATGATCTTCGATTACTTAAAACCGGAAGAAATAGCCTACCTGAGCCTGGGCTCTTTTCGCGGTATGCCTGAACTCATGGCGTTTATCAAAAAGAACTGGCCCGATTCCGGTTACATCTACAACGAATTCGTCAGCGGCCTGGACGGCAAGATGCGTTTGCTGCGGCCGTTGCGGGTCAATCAGTTCAGATACGTTGCAGACCGGCTCAAAAGACACGGGCTTGAGCGTCAGCTCTACTTTTGCATGGAATCAGACGAGATCTGGCAGGCGGTGCTAGGCTATACCCCGAAAGACCTCGGCGGATTGCAGAGGCATCTCCTGGAGCAGGCTTTTGGCTAAGCTGTGCAGGGAGAGCAAAGGACAGGATTTTTTTCCACGAATGCTCACCCCAGTTGATTCCCATAAATGGGCTCCGGTCAAAGGGGCGGGCGAATTGTCACGAATCTGAAAAAGAAAGATATCCCTGCCAGCTCATCGCGGTCAAAGAAACAGCATCCCATTATGCGGGGTAGTATCGCTGGAGGACTGTTAAAAATGAAAAAAATAAGCTACTTATTGAGCATTTTGCTGGCAGTGACTTTCGTGAACCCCTTAAACCTATACGGAGGTGAGATTATGCAGCTTCAATCAAAAGCCTTTGAAGACAACGAACAGATACCTGTCAAGTATTGCATGCCCGGAGCAGGCGGCAAGAATGTTTCCATTCCCTTGCACTGGGCGGATCCGCCACCGGAAACCAAGTCCTACGCTTTGACCATGATCGATCCCCACCCTGTCGCCAATAACTGGATCCATTGGATGGTCATCGATATCTCTCGAGATTTTCTTTCCCTGGAAGAAGGGGCGTCCGGTACGAACATGCCCCAGGGGAGCAAGGAGCTGACGAATTCTTTCGGCAAGGTCGGTTATGGGGGGCCCCAACCGCCTGCCGGTACCGGGGAGCATCCCTATGTCTGCACGGTCTATGCCCTGAACGTAAAGTCTCTCGATCTGGCCAAGGACGCAAGCCTGTCTGATTTTCAAAAGGCCATCGAGGGCAAGGTCTTGGAAAAAGCGGAGTGCACGGGTGTGTTTGAACAGAAGTAGGATATGCCCTGTGAAATCTCACGGGAAAATAGAACCTCAGAGCTATATTCCGAAAGCTGTTATTTGTAAAAAATTGCTTTGGTCTTGACCGCTCACGGTGTATGCGGTCAAGACCAAAGTGCTTACTCTTCCTTAGCGCGGATCAGCAAAAGGGGGCTGTCGACGCGATGGAGCAGGCCGGCGGCCACGCTGCCGTAAAATACACGGGAGAAAAATTTTGGACACCTTATTGTTAATTGACTGTATCTTGAGGTTTCAGTCCTGCCTTTGGCAGGCCTGATGTATAAGTATCGAATATTTATTACAATATACAGGCATGCTGTTACAATAAAGCTCAAGTCTACAGTTGCAGTTTGATCGAGGAAGAAACTTCAATCTGAGTCACTGGCAATCTTTGATGAAGTTTCCAAAAGGCCGGACCGACCCTCCCTGGCCAGGGAGGGGAGTTTCGGATTCAGTGCGACAGCTGGCGGCCGGGCCGACCAGAATTATTCGATTTCAAAAAATCAAACATTTACGCGAAGCTTCATGCGAGATTTTAATGCATTGATAAGGGATGGAAGCGAGTCTGGAAAAACTGCGAATGAATGAAGTGGTAACCAGGCTTGGACGGATAAGAGAGTGAGGCATCTAAGGAACTGAAAGCACGCAAAAACTTTGCGAGGGTGGTTTGCCAATGCCTTTCTGCTCTATTTGTGCCACCACTTTGTATTCATGGGTCAGAAGCAGAAAAATCAAAGGCAGTACGGTCAATTAATTCAATAAGTTGACCCTGAAATTGGTGGAGGCGGCGGGAATCGAACCCGCGTCCGAAGATCTTCCACATAAGCATCTACAGGCATAGTCCAGGTTTTAATTAATTGCTGAAACGCCCCTGAACAGGCTTTTCAGCAACGAGCCTTTCTATATTCTGACCC
>JAIPER010000139.1 GCA_021737115.1 Desulfohalobiaceae bacterium | reverse complement strand
GCCTGCTGGGCATCGGCGGCGGTGTGTTCGTGGTGCCGCTACTTATCTATGGGCTCAAAACCCCCACGAAAATCGCGGCCGCTTCCTCTACGTTCATCGTCTGCTTTTCCTCTCTGACCGGGTTTCTGGGATATGCCTCCATGGGAGCCATAAACTGGTGGTTTATCCTGCCGGCAGCCGCGGCATCGTTTGCCGGCGGCCAGGCCGGGGCACGGATTATGAGCACCCGCTTGCAGGGGAAAACCATTCGCCTGGCCTTCAGTATCATCCTTTTTGCCCTGTGCGCCAAGCTTTTGCATCAATACTTAGCTTAAGAGAAAGGAAGAGCCCATGTCCGAAAAATTCAAGTTCAACCGCATGGAACTGGCCGGCTCGCTGGGGGATCTGGGGACGCTTCTGCCCATTGCCATGGCCATGGTCCTGATCAACGGCCTCGATCCCCTGGGCCTGTTCTTGAGTATCGGCGTCTTTTTCATCCTGTCCGGAATCTATTTCGGTGTTACGGTCCCGGTCCAGCCCATGAAGGTCATCGGCGCCTATGCCATCGCCACATCCATGAGCGCCGACCAGATCCTGGCCTCATCCCTGCTCATGGGGATCTTTCTTTTGATCATCGGACTGACCGGGGCCATCGATCTCATTCGGAAAATCACCCCCCAGCCTGTCATCCGCGGTGTTCAGCTGTCCACCGGGGCCCTGCTGATCGCCGGCGGGGTCAAGTTCATCATAGGAACCTCTAAATACCAGACGCTTCAGGATGCGGTGGAGCCCTATCTGGCCTGGCAAAGCCTGGGGCCCATACCAATCAGCCTGATTATTGGCGGCATAACCGCCGTGATTACGCTTTTGCTTCTGGATAACAAAAAATTCCCGGCCGGTTTGATCGTTGTCCTGGGGGGCCTGGTCATCGGACTGGTCCTGGGGGCCAGGCTCGATTTCGGGATCAATGGAATCGGTTTTCATCTTCCGGACATCCTGCCCTTTGGATTTCCCGGAAAGGCGGATTTCTCCTTTGCCCTGTTGGCCCTGGTCCTGCCCCAGCTGCCCATGACCCTGGGCAACGCTGTCCTGGCCTACACCGATCTTTCCAGGCAGTATTTCGGCGAACGTTCTAAAAAGGTGACCAACAGAAAGGCCTGTATCAGTATGGCCCTGGCCAATTTCTTGAGCTTTTTCCTGGGCGGGATGCCGCTTTGTCACGGAGCAGGCGGCCTGGCGGCCCATTACCGTTTCGGGGCTCGGACCGCGGGATCCAATGTGATGATCGGGCTGATCTTTGCAGGGCTGGCCCTGGTTCTGGGCAGCAATGTCATGAATGTGCTGAACCTGCTGCCCATGTCCATCCTGGGGGTTCTGCTCGTGTTCGCCGGCTCCCAGCTGACCCTGACCGTCATGGATCTGGACAGCCGCAAGGATTTTTTTGTGGCGACCTTGATCCTGGGCATCACCCTGGCCTCCAACCTGGCGGCGGGATTTATCGCCGGGATGATCACAGCCCAGATCCTCAGGTGGGAAAAGCTATCCGTGTAGGCGCTTCTTTTTTTTCAAATCCCCAACGTCAGCTTGACGGTCGTGAAGTATATCAGCAGTCCGGTCATGTCTACGACCGTGGTCAGGGCCGGGCTGGCCACTACGGCCGGGTCGAGTTTTATCCTTGCCGCCGCCATCGGCAGCAGGGCCCCGATCAGAGTGGAGGTGACCACCTGCAGGCCCAGGGCCAAAGCGATGGCCCAGCCTATTGCCTCCAGGGAGAAATTATCCGTTCCTGTCGAACCTCCGCCAAAAAACACAACCCGGCCAAAGGCGATGACCGAGAGCAAAAGCCCAAGCATGAGGGCGACCTGCAGTTCCTTGCCGAGAATCTTGAAAATATCCCGGGGCGAGACCTCATTGAGGGCCAGGGCGCGGATGACCAGGGTTGCGGACTGGCTGCCGGTATTGCCCCCTGTATCGGCCAGCATGGGCATGAATGCGGCCAGGATGGCGAATTGACTCAACAAGCCTTCGAAGCTCTGGACGATGAAACCGGAAACCAGACCCAGGAAAGCCAGCATGATCACCCAGGGAGAACGGTTTTTGAAATGATCCCAGGCAGGAGTTTTCATATATACGGCCTCCTCGTGTCTGCCGGAGATGGCCATGAGTTTTTCCATGTCTTCGGTATGTTCCTGGGTGATGATGTCCATGGCGTCATCGTGGGTGATGATGCCCACCAGGGCGTCTTTGCCGTTGATCACCGGCAGGGCGAGGAGGTCGTACTTCTGGATCTTGCGGGCCGCATCCTCCTGGTCGTCCTCTACATGAGCAAAGATGACGTCCCGGTGCATGATTGCCTTGACCAGAGCGTTGCGTCTGGCCAGGATAAGGTCCTTAAGAGAGACGAACCCGAGGAGCTTGCGATCTTTATCGACCACATAGGCGTAGTAAATGGTTTCCCGGTCCGGCGCCACCTCCCGGAGATGCTCGATTGCCAGGGCGGCGGTCATTTCAGATGAGAGCGTGGCATAGTCCGAGGTCATGACTGCGCCGGCGGTCCCGTCGACATGAGCGGTAAGACGCCGTATGTCCTCCCGCTCGGCCTGAGCCAGGGCCGGGAGGAGGTCTTCGCGCCTCTCTTCCGGCAACCGCTTGAACAGGTCGGCCCGCTCGTCATGGGGCATTTCGCCGACCATGCGGACGATTTCCTCCCGGCGCAGGATGTCGATCATCTCCACCTGAAGATCGTCATCCAAGTGACTGAAGATCTCGGCGCGGAGGGGCAGATCGATATGGCTGAGCAGGGACCAGGCTTCCTGGCCGGGCAGGGCGGTTATTAGTTCAGCGATATCGGCTGGATGTCCTTCTGAGCAAAATTCTTGAAGGGCTTCTGTGTTTCCGCTGGCGAGTAGCTTGCGCAGTTCTGGAATAAGGAGAGGATTTTGGGCGGTCATGGTTCACCTCCTTTGCACTAGCCGCAGGCACAGGGCTGCGGCCGGAGGTGAACCAAATCTAAGGTCTTAGATAGTGCCGTGGGTTCAGGAATCCGTCCGCAGAGTTCATCTCTGCCAGGTCGGCTTTGTCGGTTAGTTTAAACTGAAAGTTATGATCAATGCTCTGGCAACTATGACTGCCGTCCGATTCGCTCATGCGAATTCTCCTGGTTTGTTTTATTCATGCAAACCGCAATCCTGAAGTATGTAAAAATAAGCTCAGATAGTCAAGGTCAAAATTGGGGTCATATGACTTAGGCCTGCCACGGCAAAATTGGGGCAAAATTGAGCAAAATTGGGGTCAGGTCTTTTATTTTAGAAAGAAATTGCCGATCATCTTGGATTGCACTACACCACGGTGAGCAACCTCGTCAGAAAAAAATACTAAAATAAAAGACCTGACCCCATGACTGACCCATGACCACATGTCTGACGAACTCCTCGCCAAGGCACTTCTGCTGGCCGACGAAAAATATAATGAGAAATACTAGGCCTCGGCAGCCCTTGACCCCTGGCTGGTATGAAGATATAAGTAGTGTCTGCCCGGAAACCCGCCCGTCACCTTCCCTGACGCAGGTATTTATAGCAGAAGTTGGCATCCTGAAGATTTCTAAATCTTTGTAACCGGAAAAGGGCTCTGAAGTAGTGCCTGAACGGAAGTAGTGAGTTTCGCAAACCTATGCCTCAAACCATAACCACAAATAAGCTGCGCAAAGAAGTTCAAAAGAGACGGACTTTCGGCATCATCAGTCATCCGGATGCGGGCAAGACCACGCTCACGGAAAAACTGCTCCTTTTCGGCGGGGCCATTCAAAGCGCCGGGTCGGTCAAGGCTAAAAAGGCCGGCCGCCATGCCAAGTCGGACTGGATGAGCGTGGAGAAGGAACGCGGCATTTCCGTGACTTCATCCGTGATGAGGTTCGCCTACCAGGGGCGCGAGATCAACCTCCTGGACACCCCGGGGCACCAGGATTTTTCCGAAGACACCTACCGGGTTTTGACGGCCGTGGATTCGGCCCTTATGGTCATCGACAGCAGCAAAGGGGTGGAGAGCCAGACAGAGAAACTGATGCAGGTCTGCCGGATGCGTTCCACCCCGATCATGACCTTTATCAACAAGCTGGACCGGGAGGGCAGGGATCCGTTCGAACTCCTGGACGACATCGAGCAGAGCCTGGGTATACAGGCCGCGCCTTTGACCTGGCCCATCGGCCGGGGAAAGGGTTTCCAGGGCATTTACAACCTCCTCAAGGGCGAAATCCGCTTCTTTCATCCACTCGAGAGCAAGTCCAAAGTGCCCCGTGAAAAGGCCGTGCTCACCGATCTGGCCGATCCCGGGCTGGACGAGCTGGTGGGCGGCTCTGCCGCGGATGAGCTGCGCCGGGATGTCGAGCTGCTGGAAGGTGCGGGCTACCCTTTGGACATCCAGTCCTATTTAAACGGGAAGCAGTCCCCGGTTTTTTTCGGCAGTGCCGTCAATAACTTCGGCGTCCGGGAACTCCTGGATATCTTTGTGAACTATGCACCCGCTCCAGGCAAGCGTTTAGCCAGGACCAGGGAGGTTTCCTCCGAGGAAGAGGAATTTTCCGGGGTGGTTTTCAAGATCCAGGCCAACATGAATCCTGAACACCGGGACAGGATCGCCTTCGTGCGCATCTGCTCCGGTCGGTTCAAGCAGGCCATGCAGGTCCGGCATCACCGCCTGCAGAAGAACATGAACCTCTCCAATGCCATCACCTTTATGGCCCGGGACCGTTCAGAGGCGGACAGTGCCTGGCCCGGGGACATCATCGGGATTCACAACCACGGCACCTTGAAGATCGGGGACACCTTGAGCACGAAAGAACCCTTGAAGTTCCTGGGCATTCCCAATTTCGCCCCGGAGTTCTTCAGGCGGGTGGTGCTCAAAGACCCTTTCCGGGCCAAGCAGCTGGGCAAAGGCCTTTTCCAGCTTGCAGAGGAAGGGGCCATCCAGGTCTTTCGGCCGGTGCAGGGCAGCGAATACATCCTGGGGGCGGTCGGGGCCCTGCAGTTCGATGTCACAGCCGCAAGGCTCGCCGCGGAATACGGGGTCCAGGCCGGCTATGAGCCGGTGGATGTCTATGCTGTGCGCTGGATCGACTCAACGGACCGAAAAAAGCTCAAGGAGCTGATTGCCCGATATGCCCATTCCCTGGTGGAAGACTTTGAAGGGCATCCGGCTCTTTTCTTTTCCTCCAGATACAGATTGGAGCAGGCCGGGGAGGATTGGCCGGAGATATCATTCATGCAGGTCAGGGAGCACAATTGACGGCTTGTCCTCTGTTCTTCCAGGGTTCTGCTCTTCCGGTTCTTTCTCGACCCGATTCCGCCCTTTGGCCTTGGCCGCATACATGGCCTGATCCGCCCGACTGGTCACATCCACTGAGCGTTGCCCCTGTCTGTACTGGGCCACTCCAAAACTGGCGGTGCATCGTCCGTTACTCGAGAATTGATGATTCTCCATTGTCACCCGAAGCTTCTCCGCCAGGGAACAGGCTCCATCCAGATCTGTTTCCGGACAAACGATCAGAAATTCTTCCCCGCCCCATCTGCCGACCGTGTCGAACTCCCGGGTATTCTGATCAATAATCGCCGCTATTTCAGTCAAAACCCGGTCCCCGGCCTGGTGTCCGTAATTGTCGTTGATGGACTTGAATCGGTCCACATCCAGCATGATCACGCAGACGAGATGCATATATCTGGAGGCCCGCCTGCACTCCTGGCCGAGAACATTTTCCAGCTTCAAGCGGTTATAGATTCCGGTCAGGGGGTCGGTGATGGAGGTCAGTTCCAGTTCCCTGCTTTTGGCCTCGAGCTCGGCATGGGCCTCGGCGATTTTGCGGTTCAAAAGCGAAAGCTTTCTGTTCCAGTACAGGACTGCCATAATCACGATCAAACCACCGGCCAGAAGCTTCCAGAACAGGTCATAGTTAAACCCGTGTTCGTATTTGATTGACAACCATTTCTGCGTGATGCGGTTGAGGCGATCTTGTGAAATCGAGTCAAGGGCTTTGTTGATCGCCCCGGCCATCTCCGGGGCGTCTTTCCGGACACCAACCCTCAGAAATTCCTTGTACGGGGTCTGCCCGGCGATCTTTAAGTCATAGAGTCCCAGGTCAAGGATTTTGTAACTCACCTCGTGCAGTCTGCCTAAAAACGCATCGAGTTCCCCCTTGGAAACCAGGGACAGGCCCTGATCGACATTGTCTGCTTCAATGACCCTGAGATTGGGATAGCTGTTCTGGATATACCCGGAGACAGGATTGTCCTTTTCAATGCCCAGCCGCTTACCGGCCAGGGAATCCAGGTTCGAGATGTAGGGCTCTTCGCTTCTGGTGACCACGACGTTGACGGATTCGAGATACGGCTTGGAAAACAGGAAATATTTGCTTGTATCCGGCGTCTTTTGCACACAGGAGAGGAGATCGCACTTTCCGTTTTCTATGAACCGTCTGCTCTCAGCCCAGCCTTTACTGGGGACGACACTGAGGGGTGTGCCGATCCTTTCGGAGATCACTGCAAGGACCTCTGCGGCTATCCCGTCATGCCTCTTTTGTGCGTTGATGCCTTCAAAAGGCATCCAGTCTTCGTTCACACAGACCTTGATCCGCTGCTTGTTTTGCAGATAGCTCCTTTCATCTGAAGATAAACTGATTCGGCCCTGCTGTTCCCGGACATCTTCGGGATTAAGCCAGCGCTGCCTGAGCCTGGTGATCTCTTCTTCAGAGACGACATCCATGGCTTTTTGCAGGATGCTCTGGAGTATGGTGTTGCCTGTGCGTACCCCGAATGTGACCGGGGTGTTTGCAAAATGGACATTGTCCATGATGGGGATGCTGCGCAGATCCATGAGGAAATGTTTCTGGATCATGTAATCGAAGACCGGCTTTTCCGAAAGCGCGGCATCGACTTTTTCCGAGGAAACCGCTTTCAGGCAGTCCAGGATCGAATTCAGGGGGACCACCTGGATATCAGGATAGTGTTCTTCAAGGATTTCTTGATAATAAAACTTATCAGGCACGGCCACCTTCTTTCCGGCCAGGTCTTCGATAGAACCAAAAGTCTCCCGGCCTTTCTTGACCACAATTCCGGAAAAAATTTCAAAGTACGGTCTTGTGAAATCTATGAATTCTTCCCGCTTTGGGGTCTTTACCACGTCACAGAGCAGATCGATTTCCCCGCTTTGAAGCATGTTCAAGAAATCAGGCCAGGTCGGCCCTGATACATACTCAATCCTGACGCTTAGTTTTTTTCCAATCAGGTTCATGTAATCGATGCAGAACCCCTTGGAAATCCCGTTCTCCTGAAAATTGAACGGGGGCCAGTTCTGCAGATTGTCGACCCGGAGCACGGGATTTCGCTCTAAAAAAAGCCTCTCTTCCCGGGTCAGTTTAGGTAGACCGGTCCGGTCCACACTGATCCATTTCTGAGCCAGGGCCACCTTTTTCTTTTCCTTGACGGACTGCATCGCTTTTTGGAGGATGCTCTGCAACAGGGGCAGTTCCGGGCGGACAGATAGATACAGGCCCTGGGGGCCGAGTTCCGGGACCCCGGCTTCACCGACCACTTTCAAGTCGCTCAGGAAATTGGCAGCAATGAGGTGATCCACCACGCCCCGGTATCCCAGATAGGCATCGGCCCGGCCGTAGCTGACCGCCTTCAGTCCCTCCAGGGCGTTTTTCACCAGATGTAACCGGATCCCGGGATAATGCTCTTTGAGCACTTCTTCCTGCTTGAAGCCTCTGGGGACGGAAAGGGTTTTGTCCTGCAGATCCTGAAAGGAGTTCAGGCTGGAGACGTCTTTTCGGGTGATGATCACATAGGGGAGTTCGAGAAAGGGCTCGGTAAAAAGCATGTATTGCTTGCGAGACTCCGAAATCCACAAGGAAGGCAGAACATCGACTTCTCCATCCTTGAACAGTTCGAGCAGTTCCGACCAGGTATAGCCGTTGACGTATTCAAAGGAGATCCCGAGCCGCTTGCCCAGGAGTTCGAGATGCTCGATGGCGTAGCCCCTGGGCTTGCCGTGTTCACTGAAGTCAAAGGGCGGCCAGTCGTCTTCGTTGCCGACCCGGATGACCGGATGGTTCTTTAAAAATTCCCGTTCTTTCGGGGTCAGGTGCAATGATCCGGCGCCTTGTGAAGCCCCCGGACTATCCGTCTTTCCAGCCGGATCTTCTGTGGCTGGCTGGTTCAGCTCTCCGGAAATAACCTCTCCTGAAACAAAGAAGGAAAATAGGCAGAGAAGGAGAAAAAAACAGATCTTGCGGTGTATGCTCGCTTTCATAAATTTGTTGTTATCCAGTTTTGCCTGCGGCCGTTACCGTAACGGCCCCAGGCAAAACTGGATATCAGTT
>JAIPER010000138.1 GCA_021737115.1 Desulfohalobiaceae bacterium | reverse complement strand
CCCAAAAAGAGATAGCCGGAGTCATGGAGCTTTCGGAAGGGAGAATCTCCCAGCTGCACAGCCAGGCATTGTTGAAGCTCAAGGCGGGGATGCAGGACAAGTGAGCGTTAAAGCACAACCTAATCAATGAATACCTATCATGGAATTTTCGTTACCGGATTTCAAACAACTGGGTCTCTTGGCGGAAGGGCTTGTGAGCGGGGTTGATCAGACCGGGATACTCTTTGTGGTCGGCTTGTTTTCTCTGCTCTGTGTTTTTTTCAGCGGGTGTTGTCTGCTTTTGTACTTTCGTGCGAACGGCCACCTTCAAGAAGTGCGTCAAAACCTGCACGTGTTGGATACCAAGGTGCTGTTTCTGGAAAAATCCAGACAGGGGCAGAAGAAAAACCAGGAACCTCGCCTCCAGGCAACAGAGCTGAAGTCCCGCCTTGAAAAAAACGAGTTCAAGAACAGGAGAGTGCCTGAAAAATACAGTCATGTCGCTCAGTTGGAAAGGTCAGGTCTTGGGATTCAAGAAGTAGCCGAAATACTGGAGGTGTCTCACAATGAAGCAGAGCAGATGCTTGCCCTGGTCAGGTCATCCGGGGATTGACCGAGAGCGTACCCCTGACTTGATTTTTCTTTGTCCGTCACCCCGGCGTAGGCCGGGGTCCAGTTTTTTCAGTCTGGATTCCGGTTCCCGGATCGGGGTCCGGGATGACGTTCTTTTACCGGAATGACGGAGGGGTGACCAAAAGTTTCTTCATTGATCAAACTGGCAATTATGGACTTCAACCCACATAATTGCCTGGTTAAATATTCTTATATAATTAATTATATGTCAGATTTGCCAGAGGCAAATCTGACACTTCATCTGACTGGAAGAACGCTGAAATTAAAGCCTGCTGCTAAAGTGCCGATAAGAAAGACAGGGATAGACAAAAAATGGAAGTATTTCGAATTAGGTTGCCCGCAGCAAAGGGGATAAGAGATGGGTTCAGGTGTGTACAGTGCGTTGTCAGGGGCTGTGGCCAAGATGCAGAAACTGGAAGTGGCGGTCAACAATCTGGCCAATGTCTCCAATATCGGGTTTAAAGCCAGCCGGGTTTCCTTTGCATCGCTTATCAGTGATGCCCTGCAGAACACCGAAGGACAGGGAATGAATTTTACCCGGACTTCGGCCAGGTACACCGATTTTTCCCAGGGAGATCTGAAAAGGACCAGTCGGACCCTGGATTTGGCCATTCAAGGCCAGGGTTTTTTCAAGGTGGCTGGTGCAGACGGGTTTCAGTATACCAGACAGGGGAACTTCACCCTGAACAATCAGGGGGATCTGGTGACGGCCACAGGCGAGATGCAGGTGATAGGTGAAAACGGTCCGGTCAACCTGCCCCATAAAGACGTGCTCATCGATGAAAAAGGACGGGTCACGGCCGGAGGTGTTCAGATCGGGCGGATCGATGTCTATGAGGTTTCGGATACTAAGGCTTTGCGTCAAAAGGGAAACGGACTGTGGGAACTGGATGAGGAAGGTACGGCTCTGCCTGCTGCCGAGGCCGGCGTGGTTCAGGGCAGCCTGGAGCAGTCGAATGTGAACCCTTTGCTCTTGACGACCGAGGTCATAGAAACCAAGAGGGCTTATGCCGCCTATTTGAAAACAATGAAGTCTTTCAGCGAAATGGCTGAAAAGGCCAGGCAAATCGGCCAGCTTGGATAATTGTTTGCAAATTAATCGATAATTGGAAAAGATGAAGGCAATATTGTCCTTAAGCCAAACAAAAGGATGAGAAAGGTATGATTACGGCTTTATTTTCCGGAGCGACCGGGATGGAGGCTCAGGAGACCAACATCAATGTCATCGCCAACAACCTGGCCAATGTGAACACCACGGGTTTTAAAAGGAGCCGGGCCAATTTTCAGGATCTGTTGTATTCCAATGCCCGGGCCGTGGGCAGTTCGAGTTCAGACGATACCGAAGTCCCCACCGGGATTCAGATAGGTCTCGGAACACGGGCTGCGGCAGTGGAAAAGGTCTATACCGTGGGCGACCTTGAAAAAACAGGCAGTGAGCTGGATGTGGCCATAGAAGGGGACGGTTTTCTTCAGGTGACGCGGCCCAATGGGGAGATCGCCTATACCCGGGACGGCAGTTTGAAAAAGGACGGCCAGGGCAGGCTGGTCACCTCGGATGGAGATCCGGTGACCCCTGAAATCGTGATACCTGAAAACGCCACCAAGATTGCCATCGGCAAGAATGGAAACGTCATGGCTTTTCTGGATAACGAATCCCAGGGGACAGAGATCGGAACCATGGAACTGGCCAGATTCGGAAACCCATCCGGGTTGAGAAGCCTGGGCAGCAATCTGCAGCAAGAATCATCTTCTTCCGGGGCCCCTATTTTAGGAACCCCCGGCAGTGAAGGGTTTGGAACCATTGCCCAGGGGTTTCTGGAGGGCTCGAACGTGAGCGTCATGCAGGAAATGATCAATCTCATTGCCGGACAACGGGCCTATGAGGTCAATTCCAAAGCGGTCAAGGCGGCGGATGAGATACTGCAGCAGACCAATCAGCTCGCCTAATCAGTTTTTTATCTCGAAAGCCCGCTTTCGAGATAAAAAACTGATTAGAATAGAACTGTCTAGCCGGAAGTTGATTATGAAGCAGGTTGTTTTTCTCTTCATTCTTGGCCTGGGCCTGGGGTATCCGCTTCAAGGTTTTGGCCTGCAAGTGAATTTTAAAGACGAGGCTGTTGTCGACGGCCCCATGCTGACCCTGGGCGATGTGGCTGAAATCGAACCAGCCGCACGGGCAAAAGATCTTGGGGCAATCGTTCTTTTTCCGGCCCCTGGTCCTGGTAAAGAGCGATGCTTTCAAAGCAGGACCCTGAAGGCCTATATCTTTGACGCGGTTTCCGGTCAGGACTCCATCCAGTGGAAAGGGGCAGAGGTCGTTTGTGTCCGGCCCGATGGAAAGCGGCTCGGCCCTGGGGAAATCCGGTCCATGATCAACAACGAACTGAAGGCGGCCGTCAGTCATCTCCAGGCGGAAAAGGTCAATTTCGAGCTTAGAAATCCACCTGAATCCCTGGCTGTTCCCACGGGTCGTCTGGAGTCGGAAATCATCTTTTCTGATCCGGATATCCTGGAAAGCCGCCGGGTCACGGTGATCATCAAAGTCGACGGTCAAGCAGTTGAGAACTTGACTCTGGCCGGGCGGGTCCAGGCTTATCTGCCGGTGGTGGCGGCCGCAAGAAAATTGAGACGCGGTGATGTCCTCAAGCAGGGCGACCTCCTGACCACAGCAAAGAACATCGCCGAGCTGCGGGAGCCTGTTCTTGACCCTGGGGCGGTTCTGGGCAAGCGGTTGAAACGAACAGTCGCCATGAATCAGATCATCGGCAAGCATGATCTGGACAGTCCGGATCTGGTCAAACGGAGGCAGATAGTGACCATGGTCCTTAAAAAGGGTCCGCTTGTGATCAGGGCCAAGGGGAAGTCTTCCAGAAGCGGGAAAAAAGGCGAGGTGATCATGATCGAAAACATGAGGTCCCAGCGGGAAGTCCCCTGCCGGGTCGTCGGTCCGGGGTTGGTCAGGGTGGAGTATTGAATGTCTAGCAAAATCCTTTTCCTTTTGCTTTTGAGCACGGCCCTGGTCGGGTGTGCGGCCCATAATCAGGCCGATCCGGAGCTGAGTCCGGCGCAATCCCCGAGCATCATCGAACCGAAGCCAGCTGTTCAGATAGAAAAACAGCGGCGGAGCCCAGGTTCTCTCTGGCAGAAAGGCCGGAGCTCCATGTTCACAGCCAAGAAGGCCAACCGACTCGGCGATATCCTCACGGTGGCCATATTTGAAAAGGCCAGCGCTGAAAAAGAGGCAGAAACGGCTACCGGTCGGTCTTCTTCGGTTTCCGCGGGGATCCCGAAGTTGTTCGGCTACGAAGCGGCCCTGGCCGCCAAAAATTCCAATCTCGATCCCTCAAGCCTTATCAGCGCCAATGCCGGGAATGAATTTGAAGGTTCAGGCAGCACTTCAAGACAGGGAAGGCTTTCGGCTACTCTGACCACCCAGGTGATTGAGGTGTTAGCGAACAAAAATTTGAGGATTCAAGGCAGCAAAACAGTCAGGGTCAACTCTGAGGATCAGATCATCCGCCTGTCCGGGATCGTCCGTCCGGAAGACATAACATCTCGGAACATGATAGACTCCAAGTACATCCTGGATGCCAAGATCGAGTACTCGGGCAAGGGAGTGATCAGTGAGCAACAGAGGCCCGGCTGGTTGACGCGACTTATTAACACAGTCTGGCCGTTTTAGCGGGGTTCGGGTGCCATGAAGAAGAAACAAACGATTCTCGTTCTCGTTTTCTGGTTGTTCCTGTTTTCGGCGACTCCGTCGTCTGGGGCTCGGATCAAGGATCTCACCGAGTTAAAGGGCGTCCGGGACAATCAACTGGTCGGCTACGGGCTGGTGGTGGGATTGAACGACACCGGGGACAGCTCAAACAACGGGCTCACCATGCAGACCGTGGCCAACATGATGGAGCATCTGGGCGTGAATCTGGATCGGGACGACCTGGATGTGGCCAATGTAGCTGCGGTCATGGTCACGGCCAAGCTGCCGCCTTTTGCCAAGCTTGGAACCGAAATCGATGCCCTGGTCTCTTCGCTTGGAGATGCGGAGAGTCTTTCCGGGGGAACCCTGCTGCGCACCCCCCTGCTCGGTCCGGATGACACCGTCTATGCAGTGGCCCAGGGGCCGGTCATTATCGGGGGAATTTCTCTGAGCGGGAATGCCGCGGAAGTGGAAAAAAACCATCCCACTGTCGGCCGGATTCCAGACGGGGCCCTGGTGGAGCAGGAGGTCCCCTTTGCCCTGCCCCGGGACGGTCAATATGTCCTTCATCTGCGGGAAGCAGACTTCACGACCGTGACCAGGATGCAAAAAGTGGTCAATTCCAGTTTCAAGGAAAATATCGCCAGGGCCAGGGACAGCAAGAGCCTGGAAGTCAGACTGCCCAAGGCCTTTGCCTCCAGGCCGGTCCAGTTTTTGTCCAGCCTGGAAAGCCTTCGTGTCCAACCGGACAGCAAGGCCAGGATCGTGGTCAATGAGCGGACCGGAACCATCGTCATGGGAGCCGAGGTTCGTTTGTCCACCGTGGCCGTGGCCCACGGCAACATCAAGCTGTCCATCAAGGAATCGGCGGCGGTCTCGCAACCGCAAACCTTCAGTCAGGGTGAAACTGTGGCCATCCCTGAGACCGAACTTGATATTGAAGAAGAGGATGCCCGGTTTATGGTCATGGAAAAAGGGGTGAGCATCGGAGACGTGGCCAGCGCCCTGAACACCATCGGGGTCACCCCCAGGGATGTGATCACCATATTCCAGGCCATCAAGGCGGCCGGTGCCCTGCAGGCCGAACTGGTCATCCTCTAACCGGATTTCATCCAGAAAGAAGATTTTATGGCTGAAATCCGGTTGCTTGTTTAGTTTTTTTAAAGAAGAAGCAGAAAACAGTCTAGTGGAGTGCCTAGCATGAAGATGGCCTTTGATCCTCGTATTACCAGTCCCGGTATCGCTAACAGGAAAGAAGAAGACGGCTTAAAGCGGTTGTGCCAGGATTTTGAAGCGATATTCATCAATACTCTGTTCAAGGAGATGCGAAAAACCGTTCCGGATCAGGGCTATTTGGACCGGAATATGGGTCTGGACATGTTCCAGGAAATGATGGACATGGAAGTGGCCAGGGAAATGTCACGAAAGGGGGGTTTTGGTCTGGGGCGGAGTCTATATGGACAACTCCGGGGTCGCTTCGAATAAGGCGCTAAAGAATCTGTGTCTTGCGGCCGATATAAAAAGGAAAGAAGGAGGGTTGTGCAGCCACAACCTGATATGCAGGCGGATACAAAAGCGCAGTTTATGCCAACTGACGGTCTAGTAAGGAACAAGGTTATGAAAGTCTATCCGGGCACAGGAATCAAACAGTTCGAGGGGATTCAGAAAAAGCAGCCCGCTGATTCTGCTCAGAAGACAGCCAGACCCAAAGAGGGCGACACGGTTGATTTTTCAAAGCAGCTGCAGCAGGTTCAGGGCAAGAAGGACGCTTTTTCCGGGGATTCTGACCGGCAGGCCAGGCTCAAGTCGGTCAAGGACCAGATAGCAAACGGTTCGTATGCTCCTGATCCACAGAAAGTGGCTTCAAGCCTGGTTCAATTCATTATGAAAGGAAACAGCGATGGCTAACGGGTCGTTGCAGGTGTCTCTGCGAAAACTGCATGAGGTGATCCTGGAGGAGCGTCTGGCGGCCAGAGAGCTTGCTGTGGATAAGATGCTTCACATAACCGAAGAAAAGGAAGGGTTACTCAAGGAAATGCTCCCCCTGGTTGAGTCTGCCGAGGACTTGACCCCGGAAGAACGAGAACTTGCTGAAACGGTTCATACGGAAAACTTGAGAAATGCATACTTTTTCTGGTCGGCCTTGAATTGGGTCCGCGAATCCATGGGTTTTATCCGGGATCAGATGTATCCTGAGGCTTACGCGGAAAGCGGCTCAGTGGTCACAGGGAGATATTCCGGGGCTTTGCTTTCCGGGAGGGTCTGAAATGGGTCTGATAGGCGCTCTGAATTCTGGTCTGACAGGGATACTGGCCAATCAGCGGCAGGTGGAGATCACCGGCAACAATATTGCCAATGTGAATTCCCCTGGATATTCCAGACAGTCGGCCCAGCTTTCCCCGAAAGCCGCAATCAAGATACAGGGGCAGTTGCTTGGCCAGGGAGTAAATGTTCAGGAAGTCAGCCGAGCCCATGACAAATTTGTCAGCGGTCAAATCGTTGAGCAAAATAATGTCCTGGGACAGGAGAGCGCCAAAAGCGGCCCCTTGGCCGAACTCGAGAGGGTCTTCGGCTTAGGGGAGGATTCCCTGGCCTCGGATATAGAGAGGTTCTTCGGGGCCTGGCATGATCTGTCCCAGAATCCGGGTGGGAGTGTGGAAAGAGACCGGGTGCTGTATGAAGGGGAGAACCTCCTTGACTCTTTCGAGCAGACGGAGGAAGATCTGGTGACAATCCGTCAAAATATCGATGAAACCCTGAGTTCCAAGTTTACCGGGATCAATCGCAAGCTCCAGGAATTCGCCGAATTAAACCAAAATATAAAGAGCAAGGAAACCTTGGGCCATGTGGCCAACACCGATCGGGACCGGAGAGATCTTCTGATCAATGAACTATCCAAAACCCTGGGGGTGCAGACGTATCGGTCCGGGGAAGGTCAAATCGGTGCGCAGTTGCCCGGTGGAATTCCTCTGGTTCAGGGAAACAGCGCTGTTGACATTGAATCTTACTATACGGGGGGAGAATTACGTTTTCAGGTCAAAACGGGCGGGGTTACCCTCCAGGTCAACCAGGAAAATTTTGGAGGTGAGTTCAAAGGTCTCTTGGGTGCCCGGGATGATTTCATACCCGAGATCGAGCAGAGTGTCAGCGGGTTGAAGTACAGCTTGATCACCGAAGTCAATGCCCGGCACGAGGCCGGATATGGTCTTGACGGGCAGACCGGACGAGCCTTCTTCAGCAGACCTGCTTCCTATCGCAGTGACAGCGGTTTCGCTGATCCCGAAGATCTCGCATTTCAACAGGGGACGATTCAGATCAACGGGAATCCTCCCGTCGACATCGGAAAAGGCGACACCTCTCTCAACGGAATGAGGGATGCCATCAATCAAGCAGATGTCGGGATCTTGGCATCGGTTGTTCACGACGGCAGCGACTATCATCTGGATTTGACCCCGAAGGTAGCTGGAGATACAGTGACTATCAATAATGTTGACCTCTCAGGATCTTATTATGATTCCGATTTTTCGAGTGGTTTCAACATTAATGGGGATGGGAATTATCAAAGCGATGACACGTTTTCCGATCCAGACGCCTTGGGTTTCGCCAAGGGGACGTTTAGCCTCACGGTAGAGGACGGAGTCAATTCCCAGAGCACAGACGTGAGCATCGAATCTGGCGAGAATTCCTTAGAGGGAGTCCGCCAGGCGATCAATCAGGCCGATGCCGGCGTGAACGCCTCGATTGAGGCTGTCGGGTCAAAATATGCCCTGGTTCTGTCTCCAAGGAACTCGTGGACTAGTATAGACACGAACAATCTGGAGAGTTTCAGCGACAGCGGGAGTTTGGATTTCGATGATGACGGCGACGGAGCATACTTCGAATCCATAGCAGGCGCAGATCTGAAAAAGGTGGAACTCACCTCAACCCAGCAGGTCGCCGCCGCCGGCGCAACTCAGGGTTCGCCGGGCGACAATGAAAATGCCCTGGCAGTTTATGATTTGATGAACTCCCAGGTCGTTGACGGGGAAAAGACCTTT
>JAIPER010000137.1 GCA_021737115.1 Desulfohalobiaceae bacterium | reverse complement strand
GGGCCGGCGGGCTATTGGTTTGCCGGGGAAGTCAACATCGATATGCCGGCCTATTTCCTGCCCTTTGCCTGCCACTGGGATTTTCTCAGACAGGTGGCGGCCCTCAATCTGGAGTTCTTCCACCTGCGCTTTGTTTTGGACCGTCTTCTGGATTTACAGGGGGAAACCGTCTTCATCGCCCTGGTCAAGTCCAGGATCGCCGGGATGATGGCCGTGGACATAAAGTCCCGGCTCTTCTACCATGGCCTGGAAATATCCCATATCGCCACGGTTGGGGAAAACCGGACCGATATCTTTGCGGCCTCGCTGCCCGAGTTGAGGGGCGTGGGCTCTTTTCTGGTGGCCGGACTCTGGCTGCTCTGGAAACAGGGATTTTTTAAGGCCGACGAGATCGTTCTGGATTCAGAGATTGAATCCCGGGGTTTCTACAAGACCCTCGGCTTTGAATTGCGGCGGCAGGTCAGTTTTGTCCTGAGGCGCCCCAGCACTTCCCTTTTGGCATCGATCCTGAGCCTGCTGGAAAGCGCCCCAGGGCTTGAGGCCGCGGTGGCAGAAGAACTGGAAAAGCTCATTCGAGGTGAGATCGATCGTCTGGCGCAACAAAAGGGCAGGGCCCTCAGCGGCTGGCCCAGGGCCAAAACGCTGCGCCTGCTCGCGGGTCTTTTGCAGTCGCAGGCTCTGGATGAGCTGCGCCGTTCGGCCTGGCAGCGGATCCTGCAAAAAAGAAACAGGATACCGGAAGCAGAAGAACTCCTGGCCATGAGCCAAGAACCGCTCCCTGTTCCGGCGACCAGGGCTTCCCCTTTGCAGGAACCCCAGTTGCTGATCGTTCGTGACGATCGTTTCCTGGATCACCTGTCCGGGATATTTCATCTGGAAAGTCCGAACAGGCTGAAAGAAATCCACACCCTTCTCGATGAGCCCGCCATCAGCCGGAGGTGCCAGACAGTCAAATCGAGAGAGGCGGTTATTAAGGAGTTGATGTGGGTCCACAGCCGGGAGTACATCCAGCAGGTGGCCCTGACTGCAAAGCAGAGAGTCTCGTTTCTGGATGCGGACACCCAGACCACCCCTGGCTCATACCAGACCGCCTGTCTGGCCGCGGGATCCGTGTTCAATCTTCTGGAGCGGCTCATGGCCGGGCACAATGCCCGCGGCTTTGCCTTTGTCCGGCCGCCGGGGCATCATGCAACCCGAAGCCAGGGCATGGGATTCTGTCTGTTCAACAATGCGGCCCTGGGGGCCAGATATCTCCAGGAGCGCTTCGGCCTGCAGCGGATCTTGATTCTGGACCTGGACGCCCATCACGGCAACGGCATCCAGGAGGCGTTTTATGATACAGATCGGGTCCTCTATATTTCCCTCCATCAATTCCCGGCCTATCCTGGAACCGGCAATTACGGGGAAACAGGACAGGGCTCGGGTGAGGGGTTTACGGTCAATGTCCCTCTGCCGTCCGGGCAGGGGGACCTTGTCTTTGCCCGCATCATTCAGCAATTTGTCCGGCCGCTGGCCCTGACCTATCAACCCGAGATCATCCTAGTGCCCTTTGGTTTCGATGTCTACAGCCACGATCGTCTGGCCGGGATGAAGGTCACACCGGAAGGGTACGGTCTGATCACCTCGATACTCTTGGATATAGCCGCGCAATGCGATCAGGGACGAATCGCCTTTATCCTCGAAGGGGGGTACAGTGTCAAAGGGGTCCGGTCCTGCGCCTTGAAGGTCCTGCAGGAACTCTGCGGACTGTCCAATACCTTTCCCGAAAAGCAGGCTCTGCTCTGTTTAAGACAACTCCATCAAATGCCCGTTCTTAAGAAGGTCCTCGAAGTCCAGAAGGCTTACTGGCACTGCCTGCTCTAGCCTTTGAGCGCAAAATAATCCATTGAAAAAGATTTTCTGACAGCTCTTGCCGTCCGCTGGCTAGCGGGAGGCAAGAGCTGTTTTACAGATTGTAAAAAAGATCGACAGGTGCCGATCCCCTTCCTTTTTTTCAAGCCCCCCATCTTGTCTTTCAAGCATCTCTATTTCCTGGTTTTTGTTTTCCGTCAGCACAGACTTCGCATCCCTGGGGGAGCGCCCGCAGCATTGGGTTTTCCTGCCGTCCGCAGGACATGCCTCTTCTAATAAATTGATTTTTATTGTTTTAGGCCCAAGACAAAGGCCGGTTCCCTCAAAACGGCATGGCTTTTGCTTTGAACAAGGGTGAAACCTGGGAATGAATACAGAGCCCAAATCCGGACTGGAACAATATGGAAACACCTGGCAGAGAGACCCCCTTGCAAAACGACAGGGAAAACGGCTGGAAAGAGCAGGAAAAAGCACAGGACGAGGCCCACTATAGAAAACTCTTTTGGAAGTTCGTGGCCTTGATCCTGCTCTGCTCTCTGGTGCCCCTCTTCCTGGTCGGGTGGGGAATCAATCAGTATTTTTTGAGCTTTACCCGGGACAAGATCCTTCATTCCCTTGAAACCAGGATTTTGAACCATCGCAGGAGCATAGAACTGTTTCTCAGATCCAGACAGATCACTCTGCAGACCCTGGCCCGGACTCACAGCAAGGAGTTTTTGAGTAATCCCGAAAATCTCCGGCACACGTTCAGGGTCTTGAACCTGCATTATGAAAACACCTTCACGGACCTGGGGATCATCGATCACAGGGGCGAGCATCTGGCCTATGTCGGCCCCTTTGAGCTGATCGACAAGAATTATTTTCAGGCGGACTGGTTCAAGAATGTGATGAAAACAGACGTGTATATCAGCGACATCTTCATGGGCTTTCGCCGGAGTCCCCATTTTGTCATTGCCGCCACCCAGCTCAAGGGGAGTCAGAAATGGATTCTGCGGGCAACCATCAATCTGGACAGCTTCGAAGCCCTGGTGGAGGACTTCATGACCGGTGAAAGCGGCGATGTCTATCTGGTCAACGAGCATGGGGTTTTGCAGACCACACCACGATTCAAGGGGGAGATCATGGAAGAGGATCCGTACCATATCCCCCCGGAGAGACACGCGGGCGTGGATATCTATCGATACGCATCAAGGATTCGCAGCCCTGAAAAGGATGTGAATAAACAGCTCGTGGCCACTACCTGGCTCAAGGCGCCCGCATGGATGCTGGTCTTCAGGCAAAATTATCAGGAGGCCTTCCCGGGCCTGTATCAAACCCTGCAGACCACGCTCGTCTTTTTGGCGGTCTGCAGTTTGATCCTTTGCCTGGTCACTGTCCTCATCACCAAGTACATGGTCCGGGTGGTCAAGAAACGGGATCAGGAGAGCGACGCCTTGAACAGACAGCTGCTGCAGGCCGGCAAGCTGGCCGCCGTGGGGGAACTCTCCGCCGGAGTGGCCCACGAGATCAACAACCCTTTGGGTATCATCCTGACCGAAAAGCAGCTCCTTTTGGACAGCATCGAGACCAATCCGGACCTGGAATCTGAAATCAAGACCCTGATCAGCGCGTCCATGACCCAGATTTCCGAGCAGGTCAGGCGCTGCAAACATCTGACCCAGAATCTGCTCCGTTTCGCCAGGCGGACGCAATCCATCATGGATTGGGTCGATATGAACGGCTTCTTGCAGGAACTGGTCGATCTGATGAAGCGCGAAGCGTCCTTTGGCGGCATCAGTTTTGAGCTCGACCTGGATGCAAAGGCCAGGCCGCTCTTCACCGATGCCTCGCAATTGCAGCAGGTCTTTCTCAATCTGATCAACAACGCCCTGGACGCCCATGAAGGTCTTTCCCATGGAACGATTCGGATCAGGACCAGACAGGGCGAAGGCGGATTGACCGTGGAAGTGGAAGACACCGGATGCGGTATCTCCCCTGAAAACAGGGACAGGATTTTCGACCCCTTTTTTACGACCAAGCCGGTGGGCAGGGGGACGGGGCTGGGGCTTTCCATCTGTTACGGCATTGTCAAACGCCTGGGCGGGGAGATCAGCCTGGAAAGCGCAGTGGGCCAAGGGACGACCTTTCGGGTCTTTCTGCCGGCAGCTTCACCAAAAGAGTAACAAAACCCGTAAACGCCATATCCGGTTTGAGCTTCCTGCCTCGCCTGCCAAAAGATCAAATCGGATAGGAGGAGGTTTGAGTCATGCAGGGAAGAATCCTACTCGTGGATGATGAAAAGGTCTTTACCGCGAACATGTCCCGGTTGCTGGAGACCAGGGACTACGAGGTCATGGTGGCCGACAGCGGGGACCAGGCGATTCAGATTCTTAAAAACCACAACTTTGATGTCATTGTCCTTGATTTGAAGATGCCGGGTATGGACGGCATCGCTACCTTGAAGGAAATCAAGAAGCTGGGTCTTTTTACCCAGACCCTGATCCTGACCGGGCACGGCTCCATCGATACCGCCAAGGCGGCCCTGCAGCTCGGGGCCTACGACTATCTGACCAAACCCTGCGAGATAGATGAACTCGAGGAAAAGATCCAGGGCGCCTGGAAAAGGAAAGAGGAATCCGAGTCCAGTGATACCAAGGAGAAAATCAAGCGGGTCACCCGGTCGCCGGGTTCGGTCTTTCAAGTCTTTCCCAATGGCAAAAAGAAACAATAAAGGAGTCGATGATGCACGCAGCAGATATTGGATTTGGTGCCGAGGCCCTGCCCTGGTGGAAGAACAAGCCGGGCTACAAGCCGGTCCTGCTCTTATGCGGGATCGCGGTCTTCCTGTTCATCCTCCTGGCCCCGCCTCCAAGCAGCCTGCTTGACCTGGTGCAGCAGGATCATCCTGCCGGCTATAAGATTGGCAAGGGGGCTCGGACCATCACGGACACCGTGAACAGAACCATGCATCCCGAGGCCTTACAAATCGCTCAGGAAGCCCGGGCCCAGGGCAAGCCGGTACCCGCCGAAATCCAGGAAGAGCTCCTGAGCCCCCAGGAGGTGGCCCGGATGGCCATGGTCATGATCGGGATTCTCATGCTGGCCGCCTTCTTCTGGGGCACGGAGACCCTGCCCCTGGGAGCGACGGATTTAATGGTCGCGGCCTTGATGTATCTCTTTTTCATCCTGCCGCCTGATATGATCGCCAAGGCTTTTGTCAAGGACTCGGTCATCTTTATCTTCGGCATCCTGACCGTGGCCGTGGGGGTCAGCAAGACCGGTCTGGACAAACGCATCGGCCTGCTCCTTCTGAGCCGGATCAGGAGCGCCAAATCCTTCTGTTTCATCTTTTTCCCTTCACTGGCTATCTGCGCCGGCTTTTTGTCGGAACACGCCCTGGTGGCCCTGCTGATCCCTGTGGTCATGGGCGTGTACAAGGCCAGCTGCAAGGCCTACGGCGTGGAAAAAGACCATGCCCTGGCTGTTCTGCTGCTCTTGGGGATGTGTTTCGCGGCCAATGTCGGGGGGCCCGGCTCACCGGCTGCCGGCGGCAGAAATGCAGTCATGGTCGGTTATTTGAATGAAATGAATGCATCTATCAGCTTTACCCAGTGGATGATAGCCGGTCTGCCCTTTGTCCCGGTCATGGCCCTGGTCATCGGAATTTATATGTACCTGCGCTGCAAGCCTAAATTCAAGGTCGGGGACGTCAATCCCGCCAAAGTCGTCCGGGAGGAAGTGGCCAGACTCCCCAAGTTCGGAGGACAGGAAGCCCTTATGGCCGTTATCCTCCTGCTCATGGTCTTTAGTTGGATCTTCCTGGGGAAATATTTTAATCTTGGCGGGCCGACCATCATGGCGGTTGTTGCCATGTTCGCCTTCCGGATTCTGAGCTGGGAAGACGTCCAGCGGGACGTGGCCTTTGATGTGGTCGGTCTGTACGCCGCAGCTACGGCCATGGGGGCCGGCTTGAAGTTCACGGGCGGAGCCCTCTGGCTGGCCGGCTTTTTCGTGAATCTCATGCCGGATTTCCTGGCCCAGGGTGCGGGTCTGCCCCTGGGGGTGGCCCTCTTGACCGGGACCTTGACCAATTTTATGAGCGACGGGGCCACGGTCTCGGCCTTGGGGCCAATCGTCCTGCCCATGGCGCCCCTGACCGGGGTGCATATCTGGAAGGTGGGCCTGGCCTGCGCTTTTTCCTCTTCATTTGCCCATTGCCTGGTGGTGGGCACCCCGAACAATGCCATTGCCTTCGGCATGGGCCGGGATCCGGATACCGGAGAGCGCCTCCTGGATGTCATGGACTTCGTCAAATACGGGGTGCCGGCCTGGATTCTGTCCATGCTGGTCCTTGGGCTGTGGACCTTTCTCGGCTACTGGCTCTTGATACCCTGGCCGGCGGTCTGAAAGCAGGAAGCATTTGACTGTATTTGTGCCTTTCAATCGGCAATCGGGAAAATATACAGATCAATCAGATGAAACGATCCCTCTACTCCTCATTCCGGCGCAAGATGGTGCTCATGACCTTCGTCATCGCCTGCGCGCCCATGGTCCTGCTGGGGTGGGTCATGTCCCATGACTTCTTCCAGGCCTACCGGCAGCGGATCGAGGAGCAGCTCGTGGCCCGGGCCAATTCCTTTGCGCCCTCCCTGAATTCCTTCCTGAGTGAACGGATGACCATCTTGACCACCATCGCCAGGACCTACCCCTTTGATTACCTGGCGGATCGAAATCACCTGGAGCAAATATTGGGGATCATCGATCTCCATACCGGGGGGCTGGTCGACCTGGGCCTGATCGATGCCCGGGGACTGCAGGTGGCTTATGTGGGGCCGTATCAGCTGCAGGGGTTGAACTACGAGGATCAGAAGTGGTTTGACCAGGTCCTGATCAGAGGGACCTATCGCAGTGATGTCTTTCTGGGCTATCGCCAGCTTCCCCATTTTGTCATTGCGGTCAAGAGTGGGCAACCTGGAAAGGACTGGATCCTGCGGGCGACCATCGACAGCAAGGTCTTCTCGGAGATCGTGCAAAAGGCCCAGGTCGGGCGAAGCGGGAACGCCTTTATCCTCAACTCCGGGGGTGTCTTTCAGACGCCTCCCCGTTTCGCCGGGGACAAGCTCCTGGACGAATCCGGGCTGGATCCGGAAAAGTTTGGTCAAAACCTCTCACTGTTAGAAGAGAAGAACGCACAAGGGCAGACAGTCCTCTACTGCGGGGCCTGGCTCGAGGGTCATGAATGGCTCCTGGTCGTCTCCCAGACCCTGGAGGAGAGCCTGGTGCCGATGATCAAGGCCAGAAAGCAGGAATTGCTCCTGTTTTTGCTGATCGGTCTGGGCGTTCTGGCAGCTGCGGTTGTGAGCATCAGGATGAACATCAGGCAGCTGCAAAAACGGGACAGGGAAGTGGAAACCCTAAACGCCCAATTGGTACAGGCGGACAAAATGGCCGCCCTGGGCAGGATGGCCGCGGGGGTGGCCCATGAAATCAATAATCCCCTGGGGGTCATCCTGGAGAAAACCGGCTGGATGAAAGATCTTCTGCTTGAGGAGAGTTTTCAGGAAAGCCAATCTTTTCAAGAGTATGATAAATCTCTGGACAAGATAGAGGAACATGTGGACCGGGCCAGAAAAGTCACCCATAATCTCCTGGGCTTCGCCAGGAAAATGGAACCGCGTCAGGAGCAGGTCGACGTCAACGACGTCCTCAAGCAGACGGTCGAGCTGCTCGAATACCATGCCAAAAACAGCAACATAGCCATCCACCAGGATCTTGGCCATGATATTCCCCTCATCCCCAGCGATCAGTCGCAACTGCAGCAGGTCTTTTTGAATCTCCTGAACAACGCCATCGACGCCATCGGCAAAAACGGTGAAATCAGCATCAAGACCATGAAGACCGGCACCCATGTCTGTGTCTGGATAGATGACAACGGTCCCGGGGTTCCCCGGGAGATCATGAACTCCCTCTTCGATCCCTTCGTGACCACCAAGGAAAAAGGGACCGGGCTGGGACTGTCCATCGTGCACACGATCATCACCCGTCTGGGCGGGGAAATAAGCGTAAACAGCGAACCCGGAAAGGGCACCAGCTTTCGGATCATGATCCCCATGAATCAGAGCAATCAAGGCAGAGGTTCCAGTTTGTAAACAACTTATCACGCAGGCCGGAAGTTGACCAGATCCTGCATTATGGCGTACATACTGTTGTAAGTTGTCTGCCTGATTGATGCAAAAGCGCAAGGGAGTACGACTTCCGGTAAAGGAGGGCATATGCAGATTAAACTACTCATAGTCGATGATGAACAGGATTTTGTGGAGACCCTGGTCAACAGGTTCAAAAAGAGGGACTTCGACGTGCAGGGGGTCTTCAGCGGAGAAGAGGCCCTCAAGGCCTTGCAGGAGAAATACTACGACGTGATCATCCTGGATATCAAAATGCCCGGGGGCATGGACGGTATCGAGACCCTGCGGGAGATCAAGAGGCTTCAGCCCCTGGCCGAGGTGATTCTGCTCACGGGTCACGGCACGGTGGAAACCAGTATCGA
>JAIPER010000136.1 GCA_021737115.1 Desulfohalobiaceae bacterium | reverse complement strand
GATGAAATCCACCTGGTCCCCGATGCCGCTGTAAAAGAGGTGCCCTTTGGAATTGGTGCAGATCTGTCCGGTCAGGTCCACTTCCAGGGCGGAGCTGATGGAGATCAGGTAGTCGTTTTTGGCGATAACGTTGGGGTCGTTCACGAACTCGGATGAGCGGAAATAGAACATGGGGTTGTTATTCACATAATCGTAGAGATCCGAGGACCCCATGCACAGGGAGGCCACGACCCGGTTCGACAGGTAGTTCTTTTTTTTGTTGGTGATGACCTTCTCCTTGAACAGGGGCAGAAAACCGTCGGTGATGACCTGGGTGTGGATGCCCAGGTCTTTCTTCCCGTTTAAATAGGGCAGAATGGCGTCAGGGAGGTGTCCGAATCCTATCTGCAATGTGGAACCGTCATCCACAAGCTTGTTTACATAAAAGGCGATCCTCTCCACGATTTCCTGGTTCTTGAGCGTGGGTAGGAATTCAACCAGGGATTCACCGTACTCCACGAGGTAGTCCAGGTCGTCGACATGGACCAGGCTGTCCCCCGAGGTCTTGGGCATGTTGGGATTGACCTGGGCGATCACCGTTTTGGCGGATTGCATGCCGGAGAGGGTGATGTCCACGGAAATGCCCAGGCTGCAGAAACCGAATCGGTCCGGGGGACTGACCTGGATCAGGGCCACATCGAGACCGATGCGTTTCGAGGCGAAGAGCTTCGGGATTTGAGAGAGATAGGCCGGTATGTAATCGATTTTCCCTTCAAAGGCGGCCTGGCGCATGGCCTGACTGATGAAGAAGAGCTTCAGGGAAAAACGATTGGAAAAAGCTTTCTCGTGGACATAATCGGACAGGGTTGAAGAGAGCATCTGGTAGACCACGATGTCCTGGAGCGTCTCGTCTTCAACCATGGCCCTGATCAGGGCCTGGGGTTCGCCGCAGCCGGTTCCGATAAAGACTCGGCTGCCGTTTTTGATTTTCCGCACTGCCTGTTGGGGAGGAACGATCTTATGGGGGCAGTAGGCATGAATATCCATGTGATGGCTCCTGACAATTTGACTGTTTTCGGGAAAAAAGGCATGTTCAGCTTGGCCTAACTTCCATAAGAAGTCAAGGAAAACCGGGTTCATGTGCCGGTCAATTCACAATAAGGCGTCCAAAATTTTTTACAAGTTATACTGATCCAATTTTGGTTTTTACAACAAAGACTGGAGACTCCAAGCCTCCAGGACCAATTTTCACAAAAAGCTAAGTTGGATCAGTATATATCTTTCAGGAAAGAGTTCTGTAATCTCAGAGCTCTTTATCAGTTTCTAAAATCTGATGGAAGGAATGGACATTTTTACTTTTGTTCACTTTTCAAAGAATTGTACCGCGCCCGTTCGAAGACTCACTTGAGCCACAGAGCTATCAGAGAGCAAAAAGGGAGAAGAGAGTTTTTTGACCGTGTCGGAGAAAAGCAGGACACGGTCAAAAGGGCTCAGCCCTGCGGGCAATGAAGCAAACCCGGTCGCCGAAGGCGATGCTGTTTTTGCCCGGGTGTTCTTCCTCTCACCCGGGCAAAAGACACAATTATGCTCTTGCTCTTCTCGGCGAACTCCATAGCTCAAGCGAGTCTGCGAGCGGGCGCGGGGCATCTTATTTCTTGTAACGAATGTCCAATTTTGCTGAAACCAATGCATAAAGTAGATTATTTCAATTAGTTAAACCAATACAAATTCAGCATGTTACGAAGTCTGAATCTAGCTGAGTGAGGAATGAAATTATGAGCAAACAGGAAATGGATTATGTGGGCAGCTGCATCCGCCCGCCAAGCGAAGCAAACAGCATACTGCTCCAGGTCAGCCTGGGCTGTTCCCACGGCAAGTGCACCTTCTGCGGGTCGTATCAGGACAAGCGGTTCACGGTCAAAGATGAAGAGACCATTCTCTCGGATATCGAATTCGCGGCAGAGCACATGCAGCGGCAGGATCGTCTCTTTCTGATGGACGGCGATTCCCTGATCCTGCCCCAGAGCAAGTTGATTTGGATACTCGATCAGATCAACGCCAAACTGCCCTGGGTCAAACGCATCGGGACTTACGCCAATGCCAAGGGGATAAGGAAGAAGACACCAGAGGAACTCATCCAGCTCCGGGAGCGGAAACTGGGGATCGTCTACCTCGGCGTGGAGAGCGGCGACGACAGAGTGCTTCAGGAGATCTGCAAGGGGGCTTCCGCGGATACCCTGGTGGCCATGGGCCGAAAGGTCAAACAAGCCGGGATCAAGCTGTCGGTGACCGTACTTCTGGGCATCGGGGGTCGGCAGCGCTCTCTCGATCACGCCCGGGCCACGGGAGAGCTTCTGACCAGGATGGATCCGGACTACGTCGGGGCCTTGACCGTGATGCTCATTCCCGGGACCCCTCTTTACGACAAATATCAAACCGGGGAATATCAACTCCCGGATCAACAGGGACTGCTCCGGGAACTGCGAGAGATGGTCGAGCACACCAGTCTGAGCCGGGGATTGTTCATCTCCAATCACGCCTCCAATTACCTGCCCATCAAGGTCCGGATGCCCAGGCACAAGCAGGAGGGCCTGGATATGATCGATCGGGCCCTGGAAGGGTCGGTCAACCTCAAGCCGGAGTGGATGAGGGCGCTTTAGGCTAGGCGGCTGGAATGCTGGAATGTCGGGATGCCGGGATTTGAAGATGAGGAAGGAGGACAGAGTACAGTGGACAGTGGACGGTGGACGGTGGACGGAAGGCCGAAGGCGGAGGACAGCCCGAGATGCTGGAATTAAGAAGCATAGGGCATGGAGCATGGGGAAGATGACGGACGTCGGACGTCGGACATCGGACGTCGGAGGCAAGAGAGCATGGAGCATGGGGCATGGGGAAGAGGACGGAAGACGGTGGACGGTGAGCAGAGGTCGGATGTCGGAGGTCAAAGGTCAGCCCTGACTCTGGCATACCTGACATATAATTGTTCAATAGATTTAAGAAAATGATCAGGATATTTTGTGATGGGATTGAACCCCGCAGCCGCCAGTTTGATCGAGGAAGAAACTTCGATTTGAGTCACTGGCACTCTCTTTACGAACCGGGCGACAGGGTTCTCTTGCGCGACCTCGCTGGGAGGTTCTCAGGTTTTCTTTGGCTCGCGACATGGGGGAAACCGGACCGCGTCTACAGCTTCAAACCATAAGATTGCAGAAGATTCTCGTTCATGCAACATCAAAGGTTACAGCAGAGCCTAAGAGTCCGGAGGGGGCAGGGATCCCCCATGAGCGAGCCTTAGAAAACCGAGAGCCGGAAGCGTTTAAGCGCAAGAGAGCCCTGTGACCGGTTCGTATTATTCCGCATTCTTATATGAAGTTTCATATGAGAGGGCAGAGGGCAGATTTGGTAGCGGGTATACTGATCCAACTTAGCTTTTTGTGAAATTTGGGCCTGGTCCCTTAGGGGCGCCGGTCTTTGTTGTAAAAACCAAAATTGGATCAGTATAATTGGCGCAGTATATTTTTCCCTGCAGGTTTCAAGAAAAAATCTTTGACAGGCAATGTGAAATGAGGTAGACAGACTTTCATTTGTAACAATTTTCACAAAGTAAAAGACATCAAGGCTCATCGACCCAGGGCCGCATCAGGAATTCAATGTGTTATCTTACTAGAAAAACTGGTTTTCAATCTGTTTTCTTCTTTCTTGAGAACCCTGTGATATTTCCTTGCCGGCACCATTTTGTCTTCAATTTTCAATCTTAAATTTTATCGTGAGGAGGCGGCATGATCGAACTGAATCTGACCTTTTTCGTTCAGCTGGTGAATTTTCTGGTTTTGCTGGCGATACTCAATTACTTCGTCTATCGCCCCATCAGGGATATCTCCAGGAGGCGCAATGAAAAAATGTCTGCCGATCTGACTGAAATAGAAGAATTTACCGGTCAATCGGAAAAGAAGATTGAGGATTATCAGGCTGCTCTGGACAAGGCCCGCAAGGAAGGGGACCAGGTCCGCACTGAACTGAAGGCGGAAGCTGTTCAGGAAGAGAAGAAGATCCTGTCCGAGGCCGGGGAAGAGGGGAGCAAAGAGCTCAATGCCGCCCGGCAGGAGATAGCTTCGGAAAGAGACAGGGCCAGGGGGGAGTTGGAGAAGCAGGTCAAGGATTACGCTTCAAAGGTTGCGGACAAAGTGCTCATCAATGCCTGAAATCGGAGTATAAATTCGGAACATCAAGGAGGGAGGAGCATTGAGAAAAGCGAAGATTATTTGGCTTATAACGGGTGTGTCCCTGCTGCTGGCGGCCGGCGCCTGGGCAGCTGAAAACGGAGGAGAGGCTTCCAGCGCTGCAGCCTGGAAGGACTTTGGCTGGCGGGTGCTGAACTTTGTCCTGTTTGCCGCCATCATCTATAAACTGGCCGGAAAAAAGATCAAGGAATTTTTCTCCGGACGCCGTCAGCAGATCAGCTCCGAACTGGATGATCTGGAGAGCAGGAAATCGAAGGCAAAGTCCAAACTTTCTGAGGTCGAAAAGAGTATCTCGGACATGGAGTCCAAGCGGCAGGAAATCATCGACCAGGCCAAAAAACAGGGAGAGTCCCTGCGCCAGGGGATTATTGCCAAAGCCGAGGAAGATGCCGAAAAGATCAAGAAACAGGCCAGGATGAAAGCCGAACAGGAAAGGCGGCAGACCATGGATGCTCTGCGTTCGGAGATGGCGGATGAGATTGTCGATTCAGCCGAGAAGATGATCAAAGAAAAGCTGGGCAAGAAGGATCAGGAAAAACTCATCGACAATTATCTAACAAAGGTGGTGCTCAATTGAAGGAACAAGTCATTGCCAAACGATACGCAAGGGCCTTGTTTGCACTGGGTCAGGAGCAGGGAGATGAGGAGCTGAACAGATATGGCCGGGAACTCTCTCAAATAGCTTCCGTGATCGAAGCCTCGCCTCATCTGTTGAAGATACTCAAGAATCCCATCATCAAGACCGGGGACAAGAAGGGGATCCTCCGGAAAATCATGCAGAAGCTGGAAGTGGGCACGACCATTCAAAATTTCTGTCTGTTTCTGGCCGATAAGGAACGTTTGGGGAACTTTCCGGATATCCAGCATACCTACAGCTCCTTGCTGGATGCCAGGTCGGGCGTCCTCCGCGGAAAGCTGATCACGGCCATCGAGCTGGCCAAAGCCAGGCAGGACAAGGTCACGAAACAGCTGGAGGGGCAGCTTTCCCAGAAACTGGTTCTGGAATACGAAGCGAATAAAGATATCCTCGGCGGTTTGGTGCTCAAGGTGGGGGACAAGATCTATGATGCCAGCTTGCGGGCCCAGCTGGATCAGCTAAAGGAACAAATCAAAAAGGGGTGAGGGACCTATGCAAATCAAAGCCGATGAAATAAGCCGGATTATTGAAGATCAGATCAAGAATTACGAACAGAAGATGGAGATGACCGAGACCGGGGTCGTGCTCTCGGTCGGAGACGGTATCGCCACGGTTTACGGGGTGGAAAACTGCATGGCCATGGAGCTCTTGGAGTTCCCGGGCAACGTTTACGGTCTGGCCCTGAACCTGAACGAGGACAGCGTCGGGGTGGCCCTGCTCGGCGAAGACACGCACATCAATGAGGGCGATACCGTCAAGCGGACCGGAACGGTCTTTTCCGTCCCTGTCGGGGATGCGGTCACCGGCCGGGTCATCGATCCGGTGGGCAACCCCCTGGACGGTCTGGGACCGATCTCCATGGAGGAGAGTCGGCTCGTCGAGATCAAGGCCCCTGGGATCATCGCCAGGCAGCCGGTCAAGGAATCCATGGCCACCGGGCTGAAATCCATCGACGCCATGACCCCCATCGGACGCGGCCAGCGGGAATTGATCATCGGGGACCGGCAGATCGGAAAAACCGCCATTGCCGTGGACGCCATCCTGGCCCAGAAAGAGACCGACGTGCACTGTTTCTATGTGGCCATCGGGCAGAAGAAATCCACAGTGGCCCTGGTGGCCGATGTCCTTAGAAAGAACGGGGCCCTGGAATACACCACCATTATTTCGGCCACTGCTTCCGAGCCCGCACCCCTGCAGTTCATTTCCGCCTACGCCGGCTGCACCATGGCCGAATACTTCCGGGACAACGGCAAACACGCCCTGATCATCTATGACGACCTCTCCAAGCAGGCCGTGGCCTACCGGCAGATGTCCCTGCTCCTTAGACGTCCTCCGGGACGTGAGGCCTTTCCCGGCGATATCTTCTACCTCCACTCCAGACTCCTGGAGCGGGCGGCCAAGTTCAACGACGAACAGGGCGGCGGTTCGCTGACCGCACTGCCGATCATCGAAACCCAGGCCGGTGACGTCTCGGCCTACATCCCGACCAACGTCATTTCCATTACCGACGGCCAGGTCTACCTGGAACCGAGTCTGTTCTTCGCCGGATTCAGACCGGCCATCAATGTCGGGTTGTCGGTTTCCCGGGTCGGGGGAAGCGCCCAGACCAAGGCCATGAAGAAAGTAGCCGGGACCCTGCGTCTCGATCTGGCCCAGTACAGGGAGTTGGCCGCTTTTGCCCAGTTCGGATCGGACCTGGACAAAGCCACCCAGGAGAAACTGGAACGGGGCAAGAGGATGATGGAGCTCTTGAAGCAGGACCAGTACCAGCCCATGCCGGTTCAGGAACAGGTGGCCGTGCTCTATGCCGGAACCAAGGGCTTTCTGGATGACGTCGACGTGGACAACGTGCGCCGCTTCGAATCGGAATACCTGGAATTCATGCGCAGTTCCAAGCCGGACCTCCTGAGCGCGATCAAGGACAAGGGGGATCTCGGGGCCGAGGACGAAGAGCAGCTGAAAAACGCGATCCAGGAGTTCAAAAAGTCGTTTCAAGCTTAGACAAAAGGGGTAATCCATGCCTTCCTTGAAGGATGTACAGAATAAAATCGCCTCTGTAAAAAAGACCAAGCAGATCACCAAAGCCATGAATATGGTGGCCTCGGCCAAACTGCGCAAAGCCCAGATGAGAATCGAGCGATTCCGGCCCTATGCCGAGAAATATTACGGCCTGATGGGTGAGATGGCTTCCGGGGCGGAATCCGGGGCCCATCCTCTGCTGGAAATCAGGGAAGAGGTCAAGACGACCGGAATCATGCTTATAACCTCCGATCGGGGGTTGTGCGGGGCCTTTAACACCAACTTGATCAACGAGGCCATGAAACTGGCCGCAGAAAAAAAAGGCCTGGGACAAGACGTCAAGTTTTACTCGGTCGGGAAAAAGGCGGTCAATGCAGGCCGCAAGAGTCGATACGACCTGGTGAAGAGATACCAGGACTGCATGGACGGATTTGATTTTTCCCTGGCCAGTGAGCTTGGCAGTGAATTGATAAGGGCCTATCAGGACCAGGAGGTGGACGAAGTCCATCTGGTCTTCGGGCGTTTCGTCAGCGTGGCCAAACAGGCGCCGAACGTTTTGAAGCTCCTCCCGGTCAGTCCGGAGGAGGCCGAACCGCAGGAGGGAGGCGCCGCCCAGTTCATGTATGAACCATCGGTGGAAGGGATCTTGTCCGAACTGCTTCCCAGGTTTGTCAAGGTCCAGGTCTACAGGGGACTCCTGGAAACCTCGGCCAGTGAACATGCGGCCCGGATGAGCGCCATGGACAATGCCAGCAACAACTGCGACGAAATGATCACCAATCTGACCTTAGCATATAACAAAGCACGACAAGCAGCCATTACTGCCGAACTGTTGGATATCGTCGGCGGTGCTGAAGCTTTAAAAGGGTAAAAGGGGGCCGTAATGAGTGAGAAAAAAGGTAAGATATCCCAAGTGATCGGAGCCACGCTGGATATAGTGTTTCCAGAGGGGCAGCTGCCCAGCATCCTGAACGCGGTCCGGGTCAAGGACCCGAACCGGCCGGCCGAAGAGGAGCTGGTTGTCGAAGTGGCCCAGCAGCTTGGGGACAATGTGGTCCGTTGCGTGGCCATGGACGCCACCGAAGGTCTGGTCAGAGGGATGGAGTGCGTGGACACAGGTAGTCCCATCAGCGTTCCGGTGGGCGATCCGGCCCTGGGCAGGATCCTGAATGTGGTCGGCCGGCCGGTCGATGAACTCGGTCCGGTTGAGTCGGAAAACTTCTATCCCATCCACAGGCCTGCTCCCTCTTTTGTGGAGCAGTCGACCGATGTCGAACTCCTGGAAACAGGGGTCAAGGTCATCGACCTGCTCATTCCTTTTCCCAAAGGCGGCAAGATGGGGCTGTTCGGCGGGGCCGGGGTGGGCAAGACGGTCATTCTCATGGAGATGATCAACAACATCGCCAAACAGCACGGCGGAAAATCGGTCTTTGCCGGCGTCGGGGAGCGGACCAGGGAAGGAAACGATCTCTATCTGGAGATGAAAGAGGCCGGAGTCCTGCCCAAC
>JAIPER010000135.1 GCA_021737115.1 Desulfohalobiaceae bacterium | reverse complement strand
TCAAACTAATATCATTTTAACAGGGACAAACATTCTTAAATATATTAAACAATTAAACATCAAGCTCGCCTGAGGCAAGGCCGACTCCTGAGATTCATCGATTCACCGATTCACTGATTCACTGATTCACCGATTCACCGATTCACTGATTCACTGATTCACCGATTCACCGATTCACTGATTCACCGGCCACTGACCACCGACAACCGACCACCGGCCACCGACCACTGTTCTGCTACTCCTCCTCCCGCTCCAGCATGGAGGAATAAAACATCAACTCATCGGGAAACTTTTTAAAGATAGTCTCCCGGATCAACTTGTTGTTCCAGGTCACGGAATCACTCTGCAAGACCTCTTCCAGCAAGGCGGCGCATTCCTTATAGGACAGGCTGCGCAAGACCTTTTTGATCCCGGGAATAGACTGAGGATTGAGGCTCAGACAATGGACTCCCATCCCCACCAGAATCGGCAGGCAGTAGGGGTCGGAGGCCATCTCCCCGCACATGCTGACCTCGATCCCCTGTTTACGTCCGGCATCAACGATACACTTGAGGCTTCGAATCAGGGCCGGATGCAGGGGTTGATAGAGATGGGCCACAAAGCGGTTGGTTCTGTCGATGCCCAGGGAGTACTGGATGAGATCGTTGGTGCCGATGGCGAAAAAATCGGCCTCCTTGGCCAGGATATCGGCAATCATGACCGCAGAAGGCAACTCCATCATGATCCCCACCGGCATCTCTTCCCCGAACGGGATTTTGCCGCTTCTCAGTTCAGATTTGACTTCCTCCAGGATCCCCTTGGCTTGCCGCAGTTCACTGGTCCCGGAAATCATCGGGAACATCAGGGATACGTTTTCCAGACAGGCCGCCCGCAGGATGGCCCGGAGCTGGGTCTTGAAAATATCCTGATAACGCATGCAGAAGCGAACCGCCCTCAGGCCGAGCGCGGGATTGTCTTCCTCGAGATATTCAAAGCCTTGACCGATCTTGTCTCCCCCGGCATCCAGAGTCCGGATGATCAGTTTCCGCGGGGCCAGGATCGAGGCCAGATCCCGGTATTCTTCGAACAACTCCTCTTCTGAAGGCAGATCCGATCTGTTCAGGTAGGTGTACTCGGTTCGGTACAGCCCCACTCCCTCTGCACCGTAGTCAAAAACTGCCGAGACTTCCTCAAAGAGCTCGATGTTGGCAAAGGCTTGAACCCTGTGCCCGTCGGTGGTCAGCGCCGGCAGGTCCCGGTGCCGCATGACCTCTTTCCGGTAGTGTTCAAACTGATACTGCAGATCCGTGTACTTGGTCAGTTCTTCGTCGTCGGGTCCGACCACGATCTGACCTTTGAGCCCGTCGATAATGATGATCTGGCCGTCTTCCACCGAAGACAGCAGTCCCTCAACCCCGACCACAGCCGGAATTTCCAGAGTCCTGGCCAATATGGCCACATGGGAAGTCCGCCCCCCCTGGACCGTGGCAAAGGCCATGATCTTGCTGACGTCCAGTTCCGCAGTATCCGCCGGACTCAGATTGTTGGCCAGGAGAATGACCCGGGAGGTGATCGGCTTCACCGGTTCGGGATTGCCAACGAGCTGATTCTTGACCCTTCTGGTGAGAAGCCGCAGTTCCTGGGCTCTGGCCCGGAAATAATCGTCATCGATGGCCTCGAACTTCCTTTCGATCTCGGCCACCCCCTTTTCCAGGGCCCACTCTGCATTGAGATGCATGTCCTCGATGTAGCGTTTTGTGGTGGAGCGAAGCTTGGGGTCCCGCAGGATCATGATATGGACATCCAAAATGGCCACGTGTTCGGACTGCTCGACCGGGATCGTTTCCCGTACCTTTTTCAATTCCTCCAAGGCCCTGTCAAAGGCCTGCTCCAGCCTCTCCACCTCGTGGGAGACCAGTTCCTTGGTGATGTTCTGCCTGGGTATGAGACAGTAGTGATCCTCCCCCAGCAGATAGGCCTGGCCGATGGAAATGCCGGATGAAACCGGAACGCCTTTGAGAAGCCGAAGAGCCATGATCAATTTTCTCCAAAACCTTCTTTGAAAAAATGCTCCAGATGGAGCACAGCCTCCCTGGCATCACTGCCCTCGGCCTGCAGGACAACGGTTTTCCCCTTCACCGCGGCCAGGCTGAGGATATCCAGTACGGATTTGGCATCCGCCTCCATCTCATCGGCGATCAGCTTTACCCGGGCATCGAATTTGGCTGCCTCCTGGGCCAGAAGCGCGGCCGGACGGGCATGCAGTCCCAATGAATTGCGAATATGGACCAATTTTGAAATCGTTTCACTCATAACCAAAAATAGCCGAAGAGGGTTATTCCATACGCAAGCAGCAAAAACTCACGGGCAACCGATCTGTACCAGAGCAGCCAGACCGCCAACCCCAAGACGCAACTGGCCAGAGCGAAAGCCAGCGGCGATCTGGAAAAGGGGGAAATAGTCACCCATATCAGAAGCAAAAGACCCGCATTCACATATTTGAGCCGCTGCCCCCAGTTAATGAGATTCATCTGTTTGAGCCGCTGAAAATAAGTCAAGCCTCTGATCCAGCCCTGCCAGAAGATATAGATCTTAAACAACTGCAACAGCACAAAACAAACACCGAACCACAACACAGCAATCTGCTTCAGGCCCACCAGAAGCAGGAGCACCAACAGCAGAGACCAGAACACGAGGAAGGATCCACTGAAAAATGAATCCCCTATGGCCGACAGGGTGTACGTCGCTGTTTGTTTGACCTTTTCCAGGGCGCTTTCGGAGATAACCTTCCGGGATATCTTCAGCTCCAAAAACAGAAAATAGCCGACCAGCAAGGGAGCCCAGTAGGGATGGCAGTTGTAGATCCCCAAATACCTCTCTCTGGCCTGACGCAGGTCTTCGGGGTCAGGATAAAGCGCTTTCAATCCCGGGTCCATGGCATAGGACAGACCGATATTCTGGAGCCCTTTAGTGTTGAAATTGGCCCCGATAAAATAGGTCCGCGCAAAACAGCGCAGCAAGGTCTCCAGTTTCACCCCTCTTCCCTCTGGATTTCGATATAGACCCTGTAGACACTCTTGCGGTCCCAGCCGTGAACCAAGCCTTGCACATCCCTGACGATTTCCTGTGGTCGGCCTCCAGATCGCGACCGTTTCCGCAGCAGGTCTTCGAGATCTTTTAGCGGAGTCTGCCCCGTTTCTGGTTCAGGTGGTCCAATGACCACGGTGAATTCGCCACGCATTTCAATATCGAGTCTGTGGCCTTCAGCCAGGCGGAAATGAATAAATTCTTCGTGCGGCTTGGTCAATTCCCGGGAAAGACAGGTTTCCCGGTCTCCCAGGACCGTGAAGGCCGCCTCCAGGGAATCAAGCAGCCTGGATTTCCGTTCAAAAAAGATCAGGGTAGTCTTGACGTCTGCAAAAGGGGCCAGGGTCCTTTCCCGTTCCCTGTTTTTCCTGGGCATAAATCCCAGAAATGTAAAGGGATGGGTCGGCAGACCGCTGGCAGTCAACGCGGCTACCGGCGCACTCGGCCCGGGAACCGGAGAAACACGGAATCCCTTCTTCTGACAGGTCCTGACCAGGACGTATCCGGGATCGGAAATAAGCGGGCTTCCGGCATTGGAGATCAGAGCCACGCTATCTCCCTCTTCCAGGTGCCTGAGCACGGCCTCGACCCGTTTTTCCTCGTTCTGCTCAAACAGACTGTAAAACCGTGCCCCCGTGATTCCGAGCCGCTTGAACAACAAACCAGCCTGCCTGGTGTCTTCGGCGCAGACCACATCGGCGGAGGTAAGGACATCAATGGCCCGTTTTGAAATATCACCAGGGTTGCCAATTGGAGTAGCTACGATCCACAGCCTGGGGGAATTGGATGACATCGGTTATATGCTCCAGGGAACAACCCTCATCTTCAAAATAAACAGCAATGAAATCAAAGCGGCAAGGACGACCCCAGAGTCTGTTCCGGCTCAAGTAGCTGCTGGCTGCCTTTATCAGACTCTTCTGTTTTTTTTCGTTCAGAGCCTCCCCGGGCAAGCCCTGCCTGGTCCCGCTCCTGGCCTTGACTTCGACAAAGAGGATCAATTCCTTTGCAGTGCAGACGATATCGAGTTCACCTTTCCTGCTCCTCCAGTTGGTGGATACTATCTCAAAACCTTTTGTTTGCAAATAGGTCCGGGCTAGTTGCTCACCGGCCCTGCCAATGCCTATATGCCCGGCAACCACTCTTGATTCTCCCTGATCAGTTCAAATACCGGTCTGAAACTTTTCCTGTGGAGACGGCTGGCTCCGAATTTTTTGAGATTGTGGATATGCAACCTGGTGCCATAACCCTTATGGACCTTAAAGCCATAGTCGGGATACCGCCGATCAAGGCTGATCATCAGCCGGTCACGGTAGGTTTTGGCCAGGATCGAAGCAGCGGAGACAGGGGGAAAGAGGTCATCCGCCCGGGGAACGCATTTGTGCGGTATGGGCAATCCAGGGGAGGCGCTGCCGTCAATCAGGACAAAGGAGGGGGTGGTTTTTAATCGCTCCACAGCCCGGTTCATGGCCAAAAGCGTCGCCTGCAGGATGTTGACCCGATCGATCTCCAGCGGCCAGGAGAGCCCGACGGCCCAGGCCAGAGACCTGGATTTGATTTCAGGGACCAACTGCCGGCGCTGAGAAGGAGAAATCTTTTTAGAATCAGTGAGACCCGGGATAACTGAATCAAGCTGAAGGATAACCGCTGCTGCCACAACAGGTCCGGCGAGACATCCGCGTCCTGATTCATCGACCCCTGCCAGCGGACTGGGAAAATGTTTCACAAGTTTACGCACCAAAGGCTACCACGGTTCGATATGGACAAGATGCCGGGAAACCGGGATTTGAGCGGGAAGCACCGTATTCGTTGTCAGCCCTGCCTCTGGCAGTGCTGACATATAATTGTATTCCAATACTATACGCAGGCATGCTGCTACATTAATACAGCTCAAGTCCACAGCTGCCAGTTTGATCAGGATTGAAACTAAGTGCTTGAAGTTTCATATGAGACTTCACAACTCAAGATCCCGGAATCCAGAACCGCATTGGAAATATATACTATCGTCTGATATCCCTGGGTTTGATTCTGGCAGCCTTGCCTCGTAAATTGCGAAGATAATAAATCCTGCCCTGACGCACTTTTCCCCGGCTGATCACTTCAACTTTTTCAATAGCCGGGGAATTGACGGGGAAAACCCTTTCAACCCCGACGCCTCCGGATATCTTTCGGACCGTGAAGCTCGAAGCGGTTCCCCCTTTTTTGAAACGAATCACAGTGCCCTTGAAGACCTGGATACGTTCCTTTTCTCCTTCTATAATCCGAATGTGCACATTGACCGTATCCCCGGCTCTGAAGCTGGGCATATCAATGCGCAAGTGTTCCTGTTCAATTTTTTTAATGGCATCCATTACGCTCTCCTTCTTTTTCTAGATTCAGAAATCCTTAGTCTGAAATTATGTATCTTTTCGTTGACTCTGTAGAGATCACCCCCCCTCTCCGAGAATTCGGTCGACGGTAACCGCTGCGGCCGCCCTGACCGAAAGATGGTTGTAAGGACTGCCTGCCCGAAGCGGTGGCAGGACCTCGTCCGCACCCTGAATCACTTCAGGGGCCAACCCGTTACCGGTTCCAAAAAGAAGAAAAACCGGGTCTTCATGAAGGATCGACCACAAATCGCGACAGGTAGCACTCCCCTGCCCCCTGGCGCTGGTGGCCACCAGCCTCGGAGGCTTGCCGCACCGATCCTCGATTCGTGTCAAAGACTCCTGGAGATCAGAGGCAATTTCGACCAACTCCATAGCCCGGACCCGGTCCGGGTTCGCCTTTTGTCCGGCCCCTTGCCGCCAATGTCTAATCAGGGTCCGGGCCAGTTCCTGCTGATCCAGAAGCGGGGTGATGATAAAAAATCCCCCCAGTCCATAGGAACAAGAAACTCGTGCTATATCGTGAATATCCATGTTTGTCAAAGAAACTGCAGTGCGCTGATTCCTTTTATCCAAGACAGGATAATGCATCAGGCCGAGATAGAGATTCCGCCCCGCCTTTGTCCGACTGGCCTGCCGCAGGAAGGAAGCATCTTCAGGCGTAAGCAAGGTCTTGGACAACAGATCCGGACGGCCCGCTGAGGTTGTCAGCAGAGCCTGCCCTCTCCTCCACCTGGATATTTCCTGGTGGTTCCCCGACAAAAGGACTTCCGGAACCATGGCTCCCTGATAATCGGCCGGCCTTGTATAATGGGGGTGGTCGAAGAGACCGGAACTGAAGCTCTCCTCCAGCGGGGATTCTGCAGATCCCATGAATGAGGTCTGTAATCTGGAGACCGCTTCCATGAGGCACAAGGCTCCGCTTTCACCGCCGTTTAAGACATAATCGCCGATGCTTACGGTCTCTGCAGAGACAATCTGCTGAAACCGGGCATCAATGCCCTCGTAACGTCCACAGACCAGGGTCAGATTCTTTTCGGCGGAAAGTTCCCGGGCCATGCTCTGGTCAAAGAGCCTCCCGCCGGGGGAAAGAACCAGGATCCGGCCCGGGTCCGGTATGCTCTCGACCGACCGGATCAAGGGGTCAAGACTCATGACCATTCCCGGGCCGCCTCCATAGGGACGGTCATCCACGCTGCGATGTTTGTCCAGGGCGAAATCCCTGGGATTGATCAGAAAATAGGAAACGATTCCCCGCTCAACAGCCTTGCCCATCAAACCGCAGGACAAGGGACCAGGGAAAAATTCCGGAAATATGCTGATCAGGTGAAAGTTCAACACAAAAATGCCAAATAGCTTTGTTCAAGGTAGTTTAGTGCAAGATTGCATTTTCATTTATTTTATCAAGTAGAGTTCAACCAGACCGGGAGGAGGGTCCACGACCACCCGTCCGGTTTGAACGTCAATGTCTATCACAAATTGGTCGACAGCCGGAAACAGGATTTCCTCGCCGTTCGGTCCGGAAATGGCCCAGATTTCCTGCCCTGAATGCACCTGGACATCCTGAATGATCCCCAACCATTGTTCGTTTGCCCTGAAGACTTCCAGCCCGACCAGGTCGGCGATCATGACCTCATCCTTTTCTGGTTCCGGAAAATCCTTTCTCCGGATCAGCACTTCCGCCCGGGCCAGCTCTTTGGCCTGATCACGCCCCTTGATTTCCCGGAGAGTGAGCAGGGGTCTTTCCCGGTTAAAACGGACATTCTCCACTGTGTACCGCTTCGGAAACCGGCCCGGCAGACGAAGATAGATCCTCGTCAGATCTTGAAACAGGAAGGGGGAGTCTGTGTAGCTTTTGACACAGATCTCCCCCTTCAGACCGTGGGGTTTGCTGACCGCGCCCACGATCACAAAGTTGGACTTATCCATAAAAAAAAGCCCGACTCCAGAGGTTACTCAAGGATTTCCAAGACAACCCTTTTTTTGGCCTTGGTTGAAACAGCGCCCAGGATCGTCCGCATAGCCCGGGCTGTTCGCCCCTGTCTGCCGATTACCTTCCCAAGATCCTCTTTGGCAACGCGTAATTCGATCACAGAGGTCTGTTCACCGCCAACTTCTTCCACCACCACTTCATCCGGATTGTCCACCAAAGATTTCGCGATGTATTCTATGAGTTCTTTGAACATATTCCACCTCCAGAGGGACTTCTGTGTTAACTGAAACCTGCCTGAACTCCTACTCCTGTGTGTAAAATCCGGTTTTCTTCAACAGGGAAACGACCGTCTCGGTTGGTTTGGCTCCTTTTTCCAGCCAGGCGGTGACCTTTTCATTGTCAATCTTTATATCATTGGGTTCGACCATGGGATTGTAATGCCCCAAAAACTCCAAAGCCCGGCCATCACGCCTGGTTTCGCTGTTCATGGCAACCACACGATAAAAAGGTCTCTTTTTGGATCCCTTCCGGGTCAATCTGATTCGTAACGCCATTCTTTTCTCTCTCCTTTTTACGGTCAATGTAAACGATTCGCCAGCACTCACTATAGCCTTTAAGAAAAAGTTTTTGGATTTATGCCAGATAACCAGCTCTTATTCTCTGTCTTAACAATCGAAAATCCAAAATCCAAAATTCTATATCAGCCTTCGGGAAATTTTAATCCTGGATAATCAGGACAAATTCGATCCATTGCTGAATAGGTCAGCAATCGATGCTCTCCGGGTTTATCTTTTCTTCTTCTTTCCCTGAGCAAATTTTTTCTTTCTTTTCTTCCGGTCTTTTTTATTCCGTCCCCCGGAGACGCTTCCTCCTGGATTTCCAGGGTTCGCGGCCGCTTCCATGCCCGGGTATCCCGACATACCCGGCAGGTTTCCCATCTCCGGCATACCCGGAAAGCTCTTGCCCTTTTTTCCCTTGGAGCTGAATTTTTTCAGCATCTTCTGCATCTGGGTAAAATTCTTCAAGAGCTTGTT
>JAIPER010000134.1 GCA_021737115.1 Desulfohalobiaceae bacterium | reverse complement strand
TGATCGTGACCGAACCAACGGTCTCCGGACTGCATGACATGCGGCGGGTGGCGGAACTGGCCGCCCATTTTAAAGTGCCGGCCATGGCCTGTATCAATAAATTCGACTTGAATCTGGAACAGGCCGAGGAGATCGATAATTTTGCAAGGGCTACGCACATAGAAATGCTGGGACGGGTTCCTTTTGATCCGGTCTTTACCTGGTCCATGATCCAGGGGCAGAACCTGATCGAGCACAGTCCTGAATCAGCGAGTGCCGAAGAAATTCGAAACATCTGGAATAAGATCCTGGAGCAGCAGCTGCTAGGCTAATGCAAAGAACGGATTTTTCCACGAATGTTCATACAGGGTTCACAATACAAAACTAATAAGGAGTAGAATGAGTTATGAAAAATGGAAGAATCGCGATTCCGTCCATGGGCAATGGCGGCCTGGAAGGTGAGAGGGCCGGCCATTTCGGTCATTGCGACGTGTTTACCCTCGTGGATGTTGAAGATGGAGAGATCAAAGAGGTTCTGACCGTCGGTAACCAGAACCATGTCCAGGGCGGCTGCATGGTTCCAGTCAATCTCCTGGCCGAGAATCAGGTGAAAGCCCTGGTAGTGGGAGGTATCGGCATGCGGCCGCTGATGGGGTTCAGGCAGGTGGGCATCGATGTCTACCACGACGGGCAACGGCCTGCTATAAAGCCGGTTGTGGAAGATTTGATCGCCGGCAGACTGCCTTTGATAGATGACAGTCAGGTCTGCGGAGGTGGGGGGCGCTAACGCCCTTTTTGCCTGAAATGGTTGGCGTAAATATTGAAAGCACTTTTCCCAGGAGGAGGTTATCAGAATGAAAATAGCAGTCACAGCCAGAGGCAAGGATCTCGAGGCCGAGGTTGATCCGCGATTTGGCCGGGCGGCCTATATCGTGGTCGTTGACACAAAGACAAATGAATTCGAGGCCCTGGATAATTCAGCCAATGTCAATGCCTTTAAGGGAGCGGGCATTCAGGCCGCAGGCATGGTCGCAGACACCGGGGCGAAGGTTCTCCTGACCGGACATTGCGGACCCAAGGCCTTCAGCGCCCTCAAGGCAGGCGGCATCAAAGTGGCCAATGATGCTCGTGGCACTGTCAAAGAGGCGGTTCAGTCCTTTGTAGACGGGAAATTTGCCTATGCGGAAGGGGCGGATGTCGGGGGACATTGGTGAGAAGGGATCCTACGGTAAATCAGAAAAGGCGGGTCTTCCCCGCCTTTTCTGATTTTTAATGGTCGCAGACGTTGGCGCCCGTGGCCAGGTCCCCGCGGAGATAGGAGTTAACCAGCTCTTCCGGAGCATCCGCGGCTGCACCGGTAATGACCTGGATATCCATCTGTTGCAGCAGTTCCTGGGCCTTGGCCCCCAATCCGCCGGCAATGACCATATCGGCCTGCTGCTGCGCCAGCCATTGCGGAAGAACTCCGGGTTCGTGGGGTGGCGGAGACAACAATTCGATATCCTGAATCGTTTGCTTGTCCCTGTCCACGGTGATCAGGGTGAACTGTTCACAGTGCCCGAAGTGGGCGCACAGTTTTCCCTTCTCTGTGGGCACGGCTATTTTCAGCCGGCCGTTCTTGCCGGAGAGGCTGGAGGCCTTTTTTTCCTCCTCAGTTGCAGTGGCTTGAGTTGTAAGTTCTTGAAGCCGCTCGATGATCCGCTTGATCTCCTGAATCGCAGGGCTGTCCCGATGGGTCTGGAGCAGGGCTTCGCCCAGATCGCCGGCTTTGACGATTTCCGGGTCCAGAGGAATCTTGCCCAGAAGCGGGATGCCTGCTTCCCTGGCCAGCTTTTCTCCACCCCCTGCATTGAAGATCTCGATTCTTTCATGGCAGTGGGGACAGATAAACCCGCTCATGTTCTCCACAATACCCAGGACCGGGTTGCCGGTATGACGGCAGAAGTTCACCGATCGCCGGACATCGTCTACGGCCACGTCCTGGGGTGTGGTCACGATGACCGCCTTGGCCTCTTTTCCCAAAAGCTGCATGACCGAGATTGGTTCGTCTCCGGTGCCGGGCGGGCAGTCAACCACCAGATAATCCAGATCTCCCCAGTTGACGTCCTCGATGAACTGGCGGATGAGGCTCATCTTGATGGGGCCCCGCCAGATCACGGAATCTTCCCGGTTGGGGATGAGAAACCCGAGAGAGATAACCAACAGGTTTTCACTCCACGGAACCGGCTCCAGCCTCTGGGCCTGGGCCTTTGGTTTGGCCCCGGTTAGATTCAACAGTCTGGGGATGGTGGGGCCGTGGACATCGACATCCATCAGCCCCACTTTTTTCCCGGCCAGGGAGAGTCCCACGGCAATGTTGGCCGCCGTGCTGCTTTTACCCACACCGCCTTTGCCGGAAAGGACAACCAACTTGTTTTTTATCCGGCTGAGTGATTTCTGCAGTCCGGCGTCCTGATTGTTTTTATCCTGGCAGGTTCCCTGGGTGGAACAACTGCCGCAGGTTGTGTCTGTCATTGTTCTTTTCTCACTCCTTTTCGCTTTGATCCAGCTTTTCGATTTCAGAGATCCGTTTTTCCAGATTGGCCAGGGCATTTTTCAACTCTTTCGCCTCGCTGACAAGGAACTGTTTTTCCTGCTCAGGAGACGGGGGATATGGATCGTACCCAGCCCCCAGGCCCCAGGCCATGCGCCCGATTCTTGGACCAAACCCGGACCGGAAACCCCGGCCCGGACCGCGGCCAAAACCGAAGCCCCGGCCCATGCCCGGTCTGAACCCTGCAAAACCGGGTGCATCATATCCTGAACAATAGCCGAGTCCTCTTCCGGTCCTCGATCCCATTCCTAACGGTCCTGTTCTATCTCCCCATGGCATACGTCACCTCCCTGATCCGAAAATTCAAGATGAATTTTCGGATATAATTTAATTACATTAAAGTTAAAAGATAAGGAAGGATTGCAGTAGCTGAGCCCTTCTCTGCGACTCACTCCTTTCACTTCACCTTCCGACGTCCGATCTCCGACCTCTCATATGAAACTTCATTTAAGAATGCGGAATAATACGAACCGGTCACAGGCCTCTCTTGCGCTTAAACGCTTCCGGCTCTCGGTTTTCTAAGGCTCGCTCATGGGGGATCCCTGCCCCCTCCGGACTCTTAGGCTCTGCTATAGCCTTTGATGTTGCATGAATGACAATCTTCTGCAGTCTTATGGTTTGAAGCCGTAGACGCGGTCCGGTTTCCCCCATTTCGCGAGCCTAAGAAAAACCTGAGAACCTCCCAGCGAGGTCGCGCAAGAGAACCCTGTCGCCCGGTTCGAAAAGAGGGAGCCAATGCTCAAAATTGGAGTTTCTTCTTTGATCAAACTGGCAGCTGTGGACTTGAGCTTTATTGTGACAGCATGCCTGTGTATTGTAATAAATGTTCGATATTTATAGGTCAGGCCTGCCAGAGGCAGGCTGACATCCGACGTCCGCTTTCCGATCTCCGACATCCGACGTCCGACCACCGACCACTGTCTACTGCCTAATGCCTACTGTCCTTTGTCCTCCGTCTTCCACCGGAATCGCCTCCGCCCTGACTTTTGCGGCTACCAGGCCGGCCTTGTCCCTGGCCGGATCGATCGGCATTTTTCCCTTGGCAGGTTCCTTTTTTTCTGCCTGTCCCAGGCCCTTTCCCTTCGGGACCGGTTCCATTTCCTCTGGGCATAATGACACCTCCTTTATCCAAAAATTCAAAGGGAATTTTTGGATTTCATGTTTTTCATTCAAACTGAAGGGATCTGACTGAATACTTTCGTTTGGTCCCTATATCCCATCCAGTTCTGTTCAACTATGTTTATGCAAGGTATGTGCCATGAGGTTCAGGTTCAGTTTGAGTGTCTGTTCGCCTCTAAGGGCTCGAGTTGGAACAGTCTACCGGGCAAATGGGTATTATGGGGAAGAAGGTAGGAAGGCAAGGGGTTGCAGTCTCGTTTTATAAAGTTGCAATCTTGAGACTCTATAAAATAACAATCTCTGCAACGTCAGCTGCCAGTTGTGCAGGATTCGTCACTCTGTCATGCCGGTCCCGGATCGGGGTCCAGGATAAGCTTCGCCGGAATGACGGAACAATAAATATCGTTGCAGGGATAATTTATCCGGAATCAGGCTTAGGGCGGTCGCCCTGAGGCTGATTCCGGATATAGTAGGAGATGCCGTCCTTGTCCGTGGTCTGAACCTTGCCCCGGCTGACGAGCTCGCCCAGGGTCTTGGCAACTTCGTTGGGGTGGAGATGGAAGCTGTGGGCGATATCGTCCTGTGTGCAGGGCCTGCGCCTTAGCATCTCCAGGATTTTTTCCTCGTTGATCCTTGTCGGCGATTGTCTTTCTGATCGGAATTCGGCAATGATTTCAGCCGGTGGATCGAAGCAGCGAGCCAGCAGTTCCAGCTTTTCCCGGGAAACCGGTTTGACCCAGGATTGGGCCGGGGGCCGGACAGCCGTGTTCAGCTGAATCCTGTCAGGCTGAATATCCTCGGAGAGCCTGGCGATACGACGCATCTGCTCTTCCCGGTCATTGATGTCCGGAATAACGAAGACTTCCTGAAAGAGACGGCCGGAAAATTCCCGGCGAAAGGCGGCCAGCCCTTTCAGCATCGCTGAAAAGGATATATCGGGATGGGGGCGGTTGATCTGTTCAAAGGACTCCCGGTCCCAGGCGCTTAGGGAGTATTTGACCATGTCCGCCTGTTTGGCGGCCTGGCGAACGGATTCACGGTCAAAAAGAGTGCCGTTGGTCAAAAGCAGGATGTCCAGAGTACACAGGGAGCGGATACCCTGAATGATCTCTCCCAGGCCTGGATGCAGGGTGGGTTCTCCTGAACCGGAAAAGGTCAGTACATCCGCCTGGCCATCCTCTTCCAGCCATTCTCTGATTTCCGCGAGCACGGTTTCCACCGGGACGAACTCTTCCCGAGTCGTCGTCAAGTGGTCGGTTTTGCCCAGCTGGCAAAAGACGCAATCCAGGGTGCAGGTCTTGCGTTGATTGAGATCAATGCCCAGGGAGCGGCCGAAACGCCTGGATGGTACCGGTCCGAAGATGTGTCTGCTCATAAATACTCACGGTTGTAATACATTGAGGTTTTACTTGCACGAGAATTATAGGGTTACTGTCTTAGCTTACGGTGGTATTGCAATGTATTACAACCGTGAGTATTTATATAAAATAAAGAAAAAAATGATATTGCCTTTCACTTGAAATGAAGAAGACAAACAGGATTCCAGCAGGATTCAGGTCCCTCGCAGGGATTCTTCGCTGGCCCCGGATGGTCGGCTGGAAAGCTCTCCGCCTCCGCTATGAAGGCCTCTGTCCCCTACGCTCTGTTTTCTTCCAATCCCAGTATGCCAGCATTTTCTTTTACCGACCACTGCCTACTGTCTACTGACTTCCGTCCTCTCTCTTCCGCGCTCCGAGTTCCGCGCTTCTTCCTCCTCACTCCTCACTCCAATCATACCTGCCGCTGCGGCCCCCGGATTTGTGCACCAGGCGGCAGTCCGTGATCACGATGTCCCGCTGGACTGCCTTGCACATATCATAGATGGTCATGGCCGCGACCTGGGCCGCGACCAGGGCCTCCATTTCCACGCCGGTCGGGGCAGTGGTCTCGGCTTTCGCCTGAATCAGGATGGAGTTCCCGGCTGCATCGGGAAAGAAATCGATGGCGATATGACTTAAAAACAGAGGATGGCAGAGCGGTATCAGCTCCGAGGTCTTCTTGGCCGCTTGAATACCGGCTATTTGGGCCGTGGTCAGGACATCCCCTTTGGGCAGAGCCTGTTCCTGGAGAAGTCGGTAGGTGTTTTCCGACAGAAGAACCTTGGACTGAAATACGGCCCGGCGTCGGGTATCTTCCTTGCTCCCGACGTCGACCATTCCCGGGGACCCCTGGTCGTCGAGATGGGTAAGCCTGGTTGTGTTCACGATTCAGCCTTTGCCTTTTTAAAGAAGCCCCGTTTGCCCTTTTTCGAGTTTTTTTCAGATTCCAGCTCTGCGAACTCTCGCAGGAGTTCTTCCTGCCGTTTGCTGAGCTTGGTGGGGGTCTGGACCTTGACGTTCACAATCAGGTTCCCTTTTCTGGTGCTGCCGATGTGAGGGATTCCCAGTCCCTTCAGCTTGAAGCTCCTCCCGCTTTGGGTGCCTCTGGGGATCTCCATGGGGACGGGCTCATCCAAAGTGGGGACCTGGATCTTGTCTCCAAGGGCGGCCTGGGTGATGCTGATCTCAGCGGTTGTGATCAGGTCCTGACCCTGCCGCTGAAACTGTTCGTGCTCTTCAACTCTGAGGACCACATACAGGTCTCCGGTTGGTCCGCCGTGTCTCCCGGGCTCTCCTTCGTTCTGCAGCCGAAGACGGCTGCCGTTGTCCACGCCGGCCGGGATGTTGACCTTGACGCTTTTGGTTTCCTGAACGATACCGTTGCCCCTGCATTTTTTGCAGGGATGGGTGATCATCTGTCCGGTGCCCCTGCAGATGGGACAGGGGGAAGAAATACGAAAGAATCCCTGGCTCTGAAAGACCTGACCCTGGCCGTTGCAGTGCTTGCACGTCTCCGGCTGGTGTCCGGGTTCGACTCCGGAACCAGAGCAGGTGTCGCACTCTATTTCCTTGGGAATCTGCAGATCAACCTCGGTCCCTTTGACCGCATCGACAAAAGAAATGGTCAGGTTGTAGCGAAGATCGGCCCCTGCCTGTGGTCTGGGTCCGCGTCTCGACCTGCCACCTCCGCTGAAGCCGAAGAAATCTCCGAAGATATCACTGAAGGCATCAAATATATCCTGGCTGGAGGAAAAATCCTGGAAGCCGTTGCCGGCCACGCCTTCGTGCCCGAAACGGTCGTACCGGGCGCGTTTATCATCGCTGCCGAGGACTTCATAGGCTTCGGCGGCTTCCTTGAATTTTTGTTCCGCTTCAGCGTCATCCGGGTTGCGGTCGGGATGGTACTTCAAAGCCATGGCCCGGTAAGCCTTCTTGATGTCTGCGCCTCCGGCGTCCCTGGAGACTCCGAGCACTTCGTAATAGTCTCTTTTAGTCATGATTCTTCAGGTTCGATTCCGGTTACATTCAACGGTTTTTTCAATATGACCTTGCCCGCCTCGATTTCCCGGAGGGCGGTCACGACCTCCTTATTGTCCGTTTCGATAAGGGGCTGATACCCTTCCCGGTACATTCTCACTCGTTGCATTGCCATATGGGCAATGACGAAACGGTTGTTCACTCTTTTCAGTGCATCTTCTACAGTGATTCTGGCCATCAAGACCCTCCATGAATTGCTAATGTCTCTTCAAAACACAATAATATAAATCCTAATGCTTCATCAGTCAACTCTACTATATCCATTTTAAATAGTGGAGGATATATCCAGTTTGAGCCTTCGGACTTTTGGTCCGAAGGCTCAAACTGGATAACTTGACAATTTCTCAACGGCAATCGACAATCCTGGCCAAGATACCTCCGTAAATATGTATTTGATTGCAATTTATACCAGGAAGTTGGCATGACTTACGATTTTGGAAAGGCAATTGTGAGGTCAACTGCTGATTCAGGAGTTCCATGCGCGGAAAAAAATTAAACTATGCTCAAAAATCCTGTCTGTCAAAGACAGGAAAACTGATGTATGAAAGCCGGATGCTCAGCCCCGGGGCCAGGGTCGGGGTAGCGGTTTCCGGGGGGATGGACAGCTGGGTCCTATTAAAGACGCTGCTTATCCAAAAGAAGAGGCTGCCGTTTTCGGTGGAAATCCTGGCCCTGCATATCAACCCGGGATTCGATGTCCACAATCATGCTCCTCTCCTGGACTGGTTGTCGGATCACGGCGTGGCCGGTCACGTCGATGTGAACGACATCGGACCAAGGGCCCATACTTCGGAGAACCGGAAGAACTCCCCCTGCTTCTTCTGCAGCTGGCACAGGCGGAAGAGACTCTTTCAGCTGGCCAAAAAGTATAATCTGTCCCATCTCGCCTTTGGGCACAATTCAGACGACATGGTCCAGAATTTTTTCATGAATCTGACCCACAACGGCCGGGTCGAGGGGATGTTCCCCAAGGAGACCTATTTCAATGGGGAGTTCCAGCTTATCCGTCCCCTGCTCCTGGTGGAGAAGCGCTTGATCCGCAAGGCGGTCCGGGATTGGAGCCTCCCGGTCTGGGACAACCCCTGCCCCTCAAACGGGGCCACGAACAGGGACCGGGTGCAGCACTGGCTGGAGGATCTGTGGTCGGACAACAAGCGGATCCGGAAGAATATCTTCAGCGGACTGCAGCGTTGGCAGATGCATGAAAATCTCCCGGAATGATCCCTGGCTGGCCCCTTTGGCCGGCTTTTCCGATTTGCCGTTTCGCCTGCTCTGCAGGGAATACGGCTGCAGTGTGGCCTGCACCGAGATG
>JAIPER010000133.1 GCA_021737115.1 Desulfohalobiaceae bacterium | reverse complement strand
TGGCCTTGCGAAAGCTTCAAAATACAATAGACTGGACGTGAATCAGCAGCCAGAGGATTGACTATTGAAGATTGAACATTGCTGAGTAAAAGAGAATCAAGGACTTTGAACGACCATATCCAAAATCATTTTCTTCAGGACATCCAGCAACCCGGCTTCACCTCTGGCTACGCCGTGGCAAGTCAGCATCCAGAAACCAGAACCCAGCATCCAGAAACCAGAACCCAGCATCCCGGCTTCGCCTTCGCCTTCGGCTACGCCGTGGCAAGCCAGAAACAAAAGGATAGATCCCATGGCCAAAAACGACATTCTCCTGGAAACCGGCACCAATGAAATGGAAGTGCTCACTGTTGACGTTGACGGGCAGCTGTTCGGGATCAATGTGGCCAAGGTTCAGGCCATCCAGCATTTCGACAGGCAGCTGCTGACCGGGTTGCCCACAGCCCCGCCCGGCGTCATGGGCATGTACCTCTACCGGGAGACGACCATTCCCCTGATCGACCTGGCAGCCATTCTGGGCAAGGGAGAGCCGGAGGGGCTGGACCGGGAAATCGTGGTGATCACGGAATTCAATAATTTTGTGAGCAGCTTCAAGGCCCATGGAGTTTGCAACATTTCCCGCCTGTCCTGGGAAGAATTCGTGCCCTTGAGCTCCATGCTCGGCTCCAACGCCTATGTGACCGGGACCGTCAATCTGGAAAAGACCGAGATCATGGTCCTGGATCTGGAGCATATCCTGGCCATGCTCTTTCCTGATATGATTATAGAGCCGCTGAGCGAGGATTCGCTGCAGAAAAAAGAGGGTTTCAAACGGGAAGACCTGCAGATTGTCTTTGCCGAAGACTCCAGCACCATCCGCAAAGGGGTGGTCTCTGTCCTGCACAAGGCCGGCTTTCAGCAGATAACTGAATTTGAAAACGGTTTGGAGGCCCACGAGTATCTGACAGAGACGGCTGCTTCGGACCGGAAGCCTGACGGGTCCATGGTCTTGATTACGGACATTGAGATGCCCCGCATGGACGGGCTGGCCCTCTGCAAAAAAGTCAAGCGGAGCAATCAATTGGAACAGCTTCCGGTCATCATTTTCTCCAGCCTGATCAACGAGCAGATGATCGACAAATGCAAAAGCGTGGGTGCGGATCACTATGTGACCAAGCCTGAGGTCAACAAGCTTATGCACTATCTTGATGAATTGTGCTGAAGTACAGACTTCGAATCGCGGTTTCATTTTTCGAAATTCTCATCTGAAATTTTGGCTTCAGGGCTTTGGCAAACCCGGTTTTTGCAGCCCGGAATTGAGTCCGGGCTGCAAAACCGGGTTTGATTTGCCTTTTTTCTTAGCCCGTTTTATCCTGAGCAAAGAAACGAATCCCGGTCGCTCAAGAGGCAATGTACACTACCCGTCTCGCTCAGAAGCTTCGCCGTGGTAAGAGTAAAGAGTTATGACAGAGAACAACCGATAAGTCTAAACAACGGAGATCGCCATGACGGACGTCGCTGAAAAAGTATCTTACCTTGAAGACGTGATGCAGAGACTGGCCTCCAGCCAGTTACAGGCCAATATTTCCCTGGATCGACTGTCATTTGAAATGCGAGAATTCAAGGACGAAATGCGCGAGTACAAAGATTGGTCCAAAAAACAGATTGTGACCATGAACAGACAATGGGGGGATCTGGCCAATAAGCTGGGGACCGTTGTCGAGGATATCGTTGCCCCGAATCTTCCGCGGATAGCCCGGGAGTATTTTGGGTGCGAAGACGTGGATTATCTCGCCATTCGGGTTAAGAAACGAAGTGTGACCGATCGCAGCAAAAGGCGGGAATTCGATGCCATTGCCGTGTGTAACACAACATTTGTGTTGAACGAGACCAAGTCCTCTCCGGAATTCCGTGATGTTGAGAAACTGGCTGCCTTTCTGGAGAGCGAAGAACTGTTCGACTATTTCCCGGAATATAGAGACTACAGGGTGTATCCGATCTACTCCTCTTTGTATCTGGATGAGGCCTTTGTGAGCGCTTTGACCAGGAAAGGGATTTATGCCCTGGCCATGAAGGACGATACCATGGAAATCCTTAATTATTTGGATCTGAAATAACGCAAGGCGCTCTGGAGAGACAATCATGAAGTTCAATATCGTGTATAAAAACAAAAATGAATGGTTTATCGGGCATATACAGGAATATCCCGATTACGAAAGTCAGGGTGAAACATTGGATGAATTAACAGAAAATCTCATCGAAATTTATACTGATATTCGTAACGGTCTGGTGCCTGAAGCAGAACCGTGTCAGCTCTTGGAAGTGGCCATTTGAAAAGAAAACAGCTGATCAAAACAATCCAGTCCAATGGTTGTGTTTTCGTGCGCCATGGTGCCAATCACGACTGGTATAAAAATCCGCAATCAGGAAAAAGCCAACCAGTTCCAAGGCATACCGAAATAGAAGACGGCCTCGCGAAACGAATACTGAAAAGGTTGTCCTAAAAAAGGCTATGTCCCTGCCACCGGGAAATCATGGTCGCAATCCAATCTTCCCCCAATCCTTCCGGTTGGATAAAGTTTCTTCATTGATCAAACCGGCAATCGTGGATTCAACATCAAAAGAACAACAACTCAATCATGTATTTCAATAATTTAAAAAATAGTATATAAAAATACGAGTCTTGGAGTATTTTTATTATGAAATTCAACAATATCCCCGACAAAGTTTTGGAAAGCATGCAGGAACAGGTCTATGTCCGGGACCTGGATATGAACATTCAGTATCTGAATCCGGCGGCTGAACAGCTGACCGGCTGTTCACTGCAGGACGCGCTGGGCAGGAAATGCTATGAGCTTTTCAGCGATGCCGCCCAGAACTGCAGGATGAACTGCCCGGTGGACAAGGCCATTGCCGAGGAGCTTCCCCTCCTGCACCATGAAGGCCGTCTCAAGGACAAAACCGGCGCAGAGCGGGAGATGCGGGTCTCCATATCACCTGTGTATGATCAGAAGGATGTCACAAGCGCGGTTGTGGTCATGCAGGACCTCTCCCTGCCCCGGGAACAGGAACGGCTGCAGGCCAAGACCCTGATGGCCCTGGACAGTAAGATTGAGGAGCTTGAACAGACCAAAAATCGCCTTGAAAGGACTCAGCAGGAACTCACGACCGTTCTGGATGCCTCTCCGGCACTCATCTGGCAGAAGGACAGCCAGGGACGATATCTGCAGGTCAACCGGAAGTACTGCGAAACCGTGGGATTGTCCTATCAAGAGGTGATCGGCAAAACGGATTTTGAATTGTTTCCCGAAGAGATTGCCAGGAGATATAGAGATGGCGACCGCGCCTCCCTTGCAAAAGGGGAGTCGGAGCACGGCATCATTGAACAGCATGTCAAACCTTCAGGTGACTTCGGTTGGAGCCGTACCGATAAAATTGTCTGGAGGGATGGCGCGGAAGGTATATCGGGCACCATTGGTTTTGCCCTCGACATCACCGAACAGAAGCAGATCGAAATGGCTCTGCAGGGGGAGAGGGATCTCGTTGAAAGGATCATGGACACCAGCCCTGCAGGCATCACCGTTGTTTCCAGGGAAGGTCGCGTTGTCTATGCCAACCGTCGGGCGAAATCCATTCTGGGCCTGCAGCTGTCTGAAACCGCCGGGCCATTGTATAACGATCCGGTTTGGAAAATTACTGATTTTGATGGAAACCCTTTTCCTGAAAACCAGTTGCCGTTTTCGCTCGTTCAGAAAACAGGTAAGCCGGTTTCGAATGTCCGGCACGCCATCGAGTGGCCGGACGGCCGGCGGGTGTTGCTGTCCATCAGTGCGGCACCCTTGTTGGATACAAACGAGGTCTTCGACGGCATGGTCTCCACCCTTGAGGACATCACGGAAAAAGAGCGCATGGAGCAGGATTACCGGATGCTGTTTCAGGAGATGATTGACGGATTCGCACTTCATGAGATTGTAACAGACGAAAAAGGAAATCCGGTTGATTATCGGTTTTTGGCTGTTAACCCGGCGTTTGAACTTCTGACCGGTTTCAAGGCTGAAGCCTTGATCGGGAAAACCGCCCTTGAAATCATGCCCGCAATCGAACCTGAATGGATCGAAAAGTACGGCCATGTTGCCCTGACCGGCGAGCCGGCAACCTTTGAAGGGTATTCCCAGGTTATCGGGCGTTTCTTCTATGTCAGAGCTTTCAGCCCGGTGAAGCATCAATTCGCCTGCATCTTTATGGACATCACCCTGCGCAAGCGGGTTGAGCGGGAAAACAGGATCAATCGCCTGCGGCTGGAAATTGTCCATCACCTTGCCGGCATGCCCGAGGCAACGGAGCAGGAGGTCTTTGATTATGTGCTGGAGCGCATGCTGGAGCTCTCGGACAGCCCCATCGGCTTCCTGGGCTTTCTGACCCCGGATGAGCAGGTCATGCAGATCCACGCCTGGTCGGATCAGGCCATGGCCCAATGCGGGGTTCAGGACCACCCTCTGACATTTCCCATTGCCGAGGCCGGCATCTGGGGAGAGCCGGTCAGAACCCGAAAGCCTTGCATCATCAATGCGTATACCGAGGATCATCCGGCAAAAAAGGGCTGTCCCGAAGGCCATGTCCATATTTCACGATTCATGGGGGTGCCTGTTTTCGATGGTGAGCGCCTTGTCGCCCTGGCCGCGGTGGGCAACAAGGAAGCCCTGTATGAAGACATCGATGCCCGCCAAATGATGCTGCTTTTGGAGAACTGCTGGGATCAGATCCGGCGGAGGCGCTATGAGCGGGAGAAACTGGCCCTGGAAAAACAGCTGCAGCAGGCCCAGAAGATGGAGGCCATCGGCACCCTGGCCGGGGGCATCGCCCATGATTTCAACAACATTCTCTATCCCTTGATGGGCTTTACCGAGCTGCTCAAAGAAGATGTCTCGGCTGACAGCCCCCTGCACAGCCATATCGACGAAATCCTGCAGGCCTCGATGCGGGCCAGAGACCTGGTCAAGCAGATCCTGGCCTTCAGCCGCCAGGGGGAACAGGAATACAAACCCATCAGACTGCAGCCCATCCTCAAGGAGGCCCTGAAACTCCTTCGAGCCTCGCTGCCGGCAAAGATCGACATCCAGCAGGACATCCAGGCCGACTGCGGTCTGGTGGTGGCCGATCCCACCCAGATCCATCAGATTCTCATGAACCTGGCCACCAACGCCTACCAGGCCATGGAAGCGAGAGGCGGCCGTCTCATGGTTGGGCTTGAACAGATCCGCATGGAACCCGATCCCAAGCTCCAGCCGGATTTTGCCCCCGGAGTATATGTTCGGCTCAGTGTTGAGGATACCGGCAGCGGGATTGAACAGCATGTCCTGGACAAAATCTTCGAGCCCTATTTTACGACAAAAGAAACCGGCAAGGGAACCGGCCTGGGACTCTCCGTGGTGCAGGGCATTGTCAAGAAGAGCAACGGGGACATTCAGATTACCAGCACACCGGGCCAGGGCACCGAGATCCGGGTCTATTTTCCGGTCCTGGAGAACACAAGCCTGGAGCGGCAGACTGATCCGGATCTGCCTGTCCTGGGCGGGACGGAGAGTTTGCTCCTGGTGGACGACGAGCTGGCCATCGTCAAAATGGAGCAGCAGATCCTGGAGCGTCTGGGCTACCGGGTGACGGTCAGTACCGGCAGCGTGGAGGCCCTGGAGGCCTTCAGGGCCGATCCATACGCTGTTGATCTGGTGATCACGGATATGAGCATGCCCAATATGAGCGGCTTGCAGCTCAGCACGGAATTGAAGCGCATCAGGCCGGACATTCCCGTGGTCCTCTGTACAGGGTTCAGTGATCAGATCAATGCCGAGAAAAGCAAGGCTCTGGGGATTGACGGCTTTGTCCTGAAGCCGGTGGTCAGGCAGGAGATCGCGGCTTTGCTGCGGAAGGTTTTGCAGAAAGAAATTTGAAATTGGCAAGAGGGAAGAGGAAGAGGGAAATTGGAAATTTGAAATTTGAAATTGGCAAGAGAAGAGGGGAGAGGAAAGAGAGAAATTGGAAATTGGAAATTTGAAATTGGCAAGAGGGAAGAGGAAGAGGGAAATTGGAGATTTGAAATTTGAAATTGGCAAGAGAAGAGGGGAAAGAAGTGAAATTGGAGTGTGATGTCTGGAGTGCTTTTTTATGAAATTCAGTCACAAACTGAAAGTCATGATTTTTCTGAGCGGGACGGCGGCGCTGCTGTGTTTTGCTGCAGGCATGCACTATTTCTACAGCCGGTCTTTGATGGCTGAGCATATGCAGTACAGTCAGGCCCTGGCCCAGAGTACGGCCCGGGATTTCAAGCAACTGCTGCTCGAAAAGGTCAAAACCGCTCTCACGATGGCCAATACCCCGCTGCTGAAACAGGTCCTGGCTGAGAGCAATCGTTTCTATGGTCGCCTCTCTGCAGCAGACAGACAGGAAACCATTACGCGTCTTGACGACAGATGGCGTGAAAACCCTGCAGAGAACGATCCTTTTGTTCGACTGTATACGGATAATCCTGTGGCTGAGTATTTGAAACAGCAGCAGGCAAGTCTGCAGGATGAATACGGCGAAATCTTCCTGACCAACCGGTATGGAGCCCTCACTGCATCCACCGCCAAACTGACAACCTTTGCCCATGGCCGGAAATACTGGTGGCAGGGGGCTTTCCAAGAGGGTCAGGGAGCTGTGTATTTCGACGACCGCGGCTATGATGCAAGCGTTCAGGGCTATGTCCTGGGGCTGGTCGTTCCGGTCAGGGGTGAGAACGGCCTTCTTGGCATCTTGAAATGCAATCTCAATATCCTTGGAGCCATCAGTACGCTGATCACCCAGGCCGACTCCCGTTTGCTCGGGAGGTTTGAACTGGTCCGCTCCGGAGGAGCTGTTATCTTCGAGACCGGATCGCCGCCCTTATCGACCCGGTTGCCGGCGGACCATCTCCAGCACCTGGATACAGACCAAAAGGGGGTCTTTCGCAGTGCAGAGAGCGGCCCGGATGAAGTTGTGGGTTTCGCAACGGTTGCTTTGGATTCGGAGCTGGATGCTGTTCGTTTCGGCGGTTCTGCAGTATCCATGGATCACGCCAAGGGCAATCGCGGCGAATCCTGGATCATCCTGAACCGAACTGAAACACAGAACGTCCTTGATCAAGCCTATCTTACAATCGGCCTGATGGCCCTGGTTGTGGGGTTTGTCCTGTTCGTTCTGGCCGTAGCGGCCCATGTTTTCGGGCGGCGGGCTTCACGCCCCTTGAAGGAACTCATTCGCAAGAGCCGCCGGGTGGCTGCTGGAGATTTCAATGTGCGGATCAGCAGCACTAGAAAGGATGAGATCGGATACCTTTCACAAGCTTTCAACCAGATGGCTGAAGCGCTTGGCCGGTCCACGACCTCGATAACCGCCCTTGAGCAGGAAGTGGCCTTACGGAAGCAGTCCGAGTCCGAGAAGGAAGCACTCATCAGCGAACTCCGCCAAACCCTGGGTGAAGTGAAAGAGCTGCAGGGCCTTCTGCCCATCTGTTCCTTCTGCAAGAAGATCCGGGATGATCAGGGTTATTGGAATCATGTGGATGCCTATATTGCTGCCCATTCCAAGGCCGAACTGACCCACAGCCTCTGTCCCGAGTGTGCGAGAACACAGTATCCGGATCTGGATATCTATGATGCAGAGGAAGACGAAAGTTGAAATTTGAAATTGGAAATTGGAAATTCGAAATTTGAAATTGGCAAGAGGGAAGAGGGAAGAGGGAAATTGGAAATTAGAAATTGGAAATTGGCAAGAGGGAAGAGGGAAGAGGGAAATTGGAAAATCCGCAAACTCGTATGAAACTTCAATTGAACGTCTATGCCATTGCATTGGCAAAGAGTCCTTGCCATGACGAATGGAGTCACACTTCCAAGCATTGATCAACGCTCGTCATTGCGAGCGAAGCGAAGCAATCTTTCAGAAAAGCCTCTTGTCAAGGATTGCTTCGGCGAAGACGCCTCGCAATGACGGGTTATGTCGACAGCCTGTTGTAAGAGCAAAGTTTCTTCACTGATCAAACTGGCAATCGCGGATTTCAAGGTGAACAGCATAACAGATTAGTCATATTTTAAATTCTTAAGGTTCAAAGACGTAACGTAGGTACGAAGTCTGAAATTGGAGCAGTATATGAATGATTCACAGGGGTCGGGATTTCAGAAGTCAGTTTGTTGTTTTCTCCTGACGATTGTCCTCCTGTTGATCAATTCAGCTCCGGGTGTTGCCGGGGCCGGCCCGAAGGTCCTGATCCTCAATTCATACCACAAGGAATTTCAGTGGACGGATGCCCAGGTTTCCTCTGCAGAGCAGGTCCTCAAAAATCAGGTGAAGGATGTTGAAATATTTGTAGAATACATGGACACCAAGCGGATATACAATCAGGAATATC
>JAIPER010000132.1 GCA_021737115.1 Desulfohalobiaceae bacterium | reverse complement strand
CCTCCGACGTCCGACGTCCTTCTTCTTCCCTCTGCCCTATGCCCTATGCCTCTTTCCGACCTCCGACGTCCGACGTCCTTCTTCTTCCCTATGCCCTATGCCCTATGCCCTATGCCTCTTTCCGACATCCGACATCCGACATCTGTCCTCAGTCCTCTGTCCTCCGCCCACTGACCACTGACCTCTGACCACTGACCTCTGCCCCCTGCCCTCTGCCTTCACCCCGGAAGGTCGAAATCCTTATTGATGCTGATGGTCGGGCACTTGTTGTCCAGGGCTACTTTGGCCACGGTGGAGCCCAGAACGGCGCTTTCTGGATCCTGCTCCCTGGAGTGATGGGCCATGACGACCAGATCCGCCCGGCATTCTCCGGCCAGCTTCAAGATCTCTTCAAACGGCCGTCCCGGCCGGCACTCATAGGACACTTTCTTGACGTCTTTTAGCTGGGGCAGGAGTTCCTGTTCGATCTTTTCCTCGGCCAGCTTGATCCTTTTCCGTATTTCGGCTCCGGATAAGGCCTGCTCTTGGGAGTCGGTATCGAGGACGTTGAGAAGCAGCAGTTTTGCCTTGTATCTCCCGGCCAGATGAGCGCCGTAATTCAGGGCGTGTTCCGCGTATTGAGAGAAATCGGTGGCCACGATGATATGTCCGTAGTCGAGCTGGTCCTCGGAGATCTTGTGCGAAACCACCATAACCGGGCATTTAGCCAGCTGACTGACCCGCTCCATGGTGCTCACCTTTTTCTCGGCAGCTTTGAACTTCTTGAGCCTGGTCCTTTTCTTCTCATATTTCAGCGGATGCGGCCCCATAACGATCAGATCAGACCTGACCATCCGTGATATCCGTAAAATTTCCGTGGCAGGGTCCCCCTGGACCACGAAGTAACTGCACTGGCTCAGATCGTTGGTCTTCCGGGCATACCGTCTCTGCAGATCCTCCTTGATTCTCCCGGTTTTTTTCAAGATCGACTCTGATCGCTCCTTGAAATGAAATTCGGAAAATAGGGGGCTGTAAACATAGGTTATGACCAACCCTGCATTGTGCTTCCGGGCCAGGCCAATGGCAGCCTCGACAGCAGCCTCAGACCTCTTTGAGGGGGTAACCGCCAGAACGATCTCCTTAAACATTGTCTATCTCTCAACCCTCGTTTCGACCTCTGTGATTCCCTGGAAAAGGTGATCAACCGTTAAATTTAGAGCATATATCATGACTTCCCGGGTTGCAACCCGAATCTTTGTTAACGGTTTTTTCATCCAGCTTGAAAAAAAGACTTGACAGTATACCAACGTTTGATATATCAAATATCAAACGATCATAACAAAAGCGAGAATATGCCAGATCAACAACGCCTCAAGCACGACGAACAGCCCAACCTGCGCCCTGTCGATCAGCCTGAATCCTTAAAGCAGATCGCCTATCGGGCCATGCACAAGGCCCTGATGGCAGGTGAACTTAAACAGGGGGAGATCTACAAGGAAAAAGAGCTTTCCAAACTGCTCTCCACATCCAGGACACCGGTTCGGGAAGCCTTGCTCGAGCTGGCCGCCAAAGGGATGGTCACCTTTTTGCCCCGCAAGGGAGTTTTGATCAACCAATTCGATGTCCAGGACCTGAACGAGATATTCGAGCTGCGCAAGGCCCTGGAGTTGGCCGCAGTGGAAAAAGTCGCCCGCATCATCGCCGATAATGACCTCGAAAAACTACAAGCCGTTTTAGACGAGCAGCGCACCAGCGCCGAAGAAAACAATGTCATTCGATTTCTCGATCTTGACCGCAGGTTCCACACCCTGCTCAGCGCCATGACCAACAACAGACGCCTTGTGGAGAGCCTGGAAACCATCCGGGACCTGCTCCAGGTCATGAGCGCCAAGGCCTTGGCCGCTGAAGGTCGGCTGGAAGAAGTCATCAGAGAACACGAAACCGTTTTGCAGGCTGTTGCCGCCAAAGATCCGGGTCTGGCCAGGAAAAAGATGGACCTGCACCTGGAAGAATCCAGGAAAAAGACCGAAGCCGGGATGACAGGAAGTCCTCCACCGATACTTTGAAAATGACAGAAAACAGATTATGCCCACGGATCACACGGATTGACACGGATAGATTCTCTTTTTGCCTGCCAGCAATAAGAGGCTGGCAGACAAATGTTATCGCCATGCGGCATGGCAAAAAACCTATTCGTTTGGAAGTGTCGCCATAAGGCGATGACTCCTTTTGCTGCTGGGTCTTATTCCAGCAGCAAAAAAGTATTTTCATTATCCGTGTCAATCCGTGTGATCCGTGGGTTAAATTTTTACTTCATGAGCTTGATTCGTAGCCCAATGAAAGCAAAGTATAAGCGGAAGAGCACCTGATCGCAGGCACGACATAAAAATGAAAGTTGCAGAAGGCATGTGGGCGCGATTTTTTTGGGATTACTGATATATCAAATTCATAATACCAAATACGAACAGATTGATCATTCCAGATAAGCAATTTTAAATCTTCAATTATAGAAGGAGGTTCTGTCATGCCCAAGTCTGAAATCGAATTCATAGATTACGACACGAGTTATGATTGGCGCCCAGTGGAAGGGGACAGCCTGGGAATCAAGGAAAAGATCCTGAGCCATGACCCGGAGACCGGGGACTACACCCGGATGCTCAAGTTCCCTCCGGGGATCGAAACCAAAGACACGCTGATCCATGATTTCTGGGAAGAAGTCCTGATCATGGAAGGTTCACTCTACGACAAAGTCAAGGACGAGACCTACCTGCCCGGCTTTTACGCCTGCAGGCCGCCGGGCATGACCCACGGCCCCTACTCCATTCCCTATGGCTGTGTCACCTTTGAGATCCGCTACCACAAAAAATAACAGAAATCGGAGGATACTGTGAATATTGAATTGACCATAGCCGGCCGGGATCAGGAGACCGCCCTGAATTTTGGCTTTTCCAGAATGATCAATGCAGGTTTCGTGGGCCGCGACCAGACCGAGGTCCAGCGCCATCTCCAGGAACTGGAGCAGAAGGGAATTCCCTGTCCAACGGAGACTCCGGTCCTCTATCCCGTGGTCTGCAGGGCCCTGACCGCGGATACCTCCATAGAGGTCTATGGTGCCAAGACCTCCGGAGAAGTGGAATACATCCTCTACGTGAACAGCGAAGACGACATCTATGTGGGCATCGGAAGCGACCACACGGACAGGCACCTCGAGGAATTCAACATCCCCAGATCAAAACAGATCTGCCCGAACCTGACCAGCCGCCGGGTCTGGCCCTTAAGGGATGTTGAAGACCACTGGGACGAGCTGGCCATGAAAAGCACGGTGATCAGAGAGGGTCACGAGATCCTCTACCAGGAAGGCAGTCTGGGGCTTATTTACGATCCCCGGCAGCTCATGGACGTTGTCCGGGAAAAGGTCAGCGGACCTCTTGAGAATATGGTCGTCTTCTCGGGCACGGTCGGCATGCTCACCGAAGGCTTCACTTACGGTGAGCGCTTCACCGCGACCCTCAGCGACCCCGTGCTCAATCGGAGCCTGGAAGCCGGATACGACGTAAGCGTTCTGGATTACCTGATCTGTGAATAGTATCCGGATATGGAACCTGCAACCCATTTTTATCCGAACAATGGAGGTCCAAAATGCAAATCGCATCGATTCAAATGGCGGTTACCGAGGACGACAAAAGGCGGGCCGTCGACCGGGCCGTGGATCTTATCCAACAATGCCGCGGAGCCGACCTGATCATCCTCCCGGAGATCTGGAACATCGGGTTCATGAGCTTCGACGACTACTACCCGAAGGCCGAGGAGCCGGGCGGCCAGACCCTGTCCGCCATGCAGGCCGCGGCCAGGGAGACCGGGGCCTATCTGCATACCGGAAGCTTTGTGGAAAAAGTCGACGGAGACTACTACAACTCGAGCTACCTCCTCTCGCCCCGGGGTGAAATCCTGGCCAACTATCACAAGATCCACCTCTTCGGCTTCAACTCCAGAGAGACCCAGCTCCTGACTCCGGGACAAGAGGTATCAGTGGTCAAGACCCCTCTTGGCACCTTCGGGATGTCCACCTGCTTCGATCTCCGCTTTCCGGAACTCTTCCGGCGTATGGTCGACCTCGGAACCGAGATCTTCCTGGTCTGTTCGGCCTGGCCCTATCCCAGGCTCGAACACTGGCTCATCTTCAACCGGGCCCGGGCTATCGAAAACCAGTGCCTGCTCGTCTCGGCCAACTCCGTAGGACCCAACAGGGGGGCCACCCTGGCCGGGCACAGCATGATCGTCGATCCCTGGGGAACGGTCATGGCCGCTGGCGGGGACGAGGAAGTCATCATCAAAACCGAGTTCGACCTGGACCGAGTCCACGAGGCCCGCAACCGCTTCCCCGGACTCAGCGGACGGGTGGACTGGCTGCAGAAGTAATGCTGGGATGCTCAAGAAGCATAGAGCATAGGGCATGGAGCATAGGGAAGAAGGCAGTGGTCGGTGGTCAGTCGACAGTGGTCAGTGAGAGGGAATGGGGAAAAGTACGGGAGATGCCGGGATGAAGAGCAGAGGGCATGGAGCATAGGGAAATCAGTGAATCAGTGGGCGGTGGGCGGAAGACAGACGTCAGGCCTCGGATGTCGGATGTCGGACGTCGGACGTCGGACGTCGGAAGATCCTGGAATGTTTATCCCGTTGAAAACCTAAAATGAAACAGGAAATTTTGAAGATCTTCTACATACTGATTCAACTTAGCTTTTGTGAAATTTGGGCCTGGGCCCTTGGGGTCGCCGGCCTTTGTTGTAAAAACCAAAATTGGATCAGTATCACTGTTAAATCCGAGATGCGCAGCATCTCAAGATAGCAATTCAGCCAGTGTCATTTCAGAATACGCGTGCCGGCAGCATAATGCCTGGAAGCAACGAATACTTCGAGACAGCATCATTATTTGAAATGGGATCTGAATGACACAAACTGAATTGCTATGGGAGGAATGTTATGGCGAACCTGGAAGTAGATTTTTGCGGGGTGCGCTTCAAAAACCCCCTGGCCGCGGCCTCGGCAGAACCCACCTTAAATGCCGCCAACATGAAGAAGTGCATCGACGCCGGAGCCGGCGCGGTCATTGCCAAGACCATGACCGACTCCCCGGAGATGCGCGAGTTGACCACCAAGGCCAAGTGGCGATTCCTCAATGAAAAACATGAGGTCTGCCAGGGACGGGTGCCCCGGATGTTCAGCCTCTACAGCCGCAGCGGCCTGGCCATTGAGCAACCCGAAGACTTTATAAAGGAGATCCGGGAGACAATCCGCTACGCCGATAAGCACCAGGCCGTGGTCATCGGCAGCGTCGGCTCCATCGAGGAACAGGGCTGGGTGGACTTGAGCAGACAGATGGAGGATGCCGGGGTGCCCCTGCTGGAACTCAACTTCGGCTGTCCCCATCCCAAGCTCATGCCGGGTGTGCGCACCGGCATGAACGTGGGCCAGGACTTCGACTACGCCTGCGGGATCACCCGGGCCGTCTGTGAATCCGTGCAGATCCCGGTGATCATCAAGGTCACCCCGCAGGTCACCGATCTGGTGGCCTTTTCCGGTCTGCTCAAGGAAGCCGGTGCGGCCGCGGTGACCCTGACCAACCGCTTCATCGGTTTCGTCCCGGATATCGAGACCGGCCAGCCGTTCATCTACGGCCAGGCAGGCATCGGAGGCCCCTGGACCAAACCCCTGACCCTGCGCTGGATCAACGAGGTCCGCCAGGCCTTCAAGAACGAACTCTTCATTACCGGAACCAACGGGGCCTACGACTGGCGGGACATCGTTCAGTTCATCATGAGCGGGGCCCATATCGTTCAGATGTGCTCGGCGGTCATGGCCTACGGCTACGACTGGCTGGGCAGGCAGGTCAAAGGGCTGGAGAAGTTCATGGATGACAAGGGCTACCGGTCCATAGACCAAATGCTGGGCATCGCCTCGGACGCAGCCATGCCTTACAGCGACATGCCCTTTGAAAAAGCCCGGGTCAACCCCGAACTCTGCACCAACTGCGGCCGCTGTCTCAAGGTCTGTTTCTCCGACGGCATGCAGGCCGGTGACGAAGCAACGTATGTCCTGGCCGAAAAATGCGTCGGCTGCGGCGGCTGCCTCTCGGTCTGCCCTGTGCAGGGAGCCGTGGTGATTGAAAAAGTGTAGCGAATTCAGACTTTTTTTCAATTTTTAATACTTTAAGTACACAAATGCCAAATTGATCAAAATGAAACTTCAGCTTTGAGTCTAGGCACCCTCTTTTCGAACCGGGCAACAGGGTTCTCTTGCGCGACCTCGCTTAGAGGTTCTCAGGTTTTCTTGGGCTCGCGAAATGGGGGAAACCGGACCGCGTCTCAGGCTTCAAACCATAAGACTGCAGAAGATTCACGTTCAGGCAACACCAAAGTTTATGGCAGAGCCTAAGAGTCCGGAGGGGGCAGGGATCCCCCATGAGCGAGCCTTAGAAAACCGAGAGCCGGAAGCGTTTAAGCGAAAGAGAGCCCTGTGACCGGTTCGCATTCTGTGATGAAGTTTCATACGAGCGCCGGCCGCTGGCCGGGCAGATCGGCGAGCTTGATCGATTCAGAAACGTTAGCATTTTACGATGAAGTTTCACAAATGAATACGAGGATATCACCATGAAACCTGACTTGAAATTCCTCTCGGACCAGGACATCGACCAGATCCATCAGGCCGCCCTGGACATCCTGGCCCGGATCGGCATGCGGCTCCCGGCGCCCGAAGCCCTGGACATCCTGCAAAAGGCCGGTGCAGAGATCAAGGATGGGGACAAGGCCCTGATTCCGCCAGGAGTGGTGGCACAGGCCCTCTCCCGGGTCCCGAAACGAAACGAGGTCGTCCTCTACGGCCGCCTTCAGGAGCACGACCTGGACTTCAGCAGCCACCGCCCGGCCCTGTCCTGCATGACCATGGCTACCCACGTCATTGATCCATTCAACGGCGAGCGCAGGTCGGCCACTACCGAAGACCTGGCCCGACTGACCAGGATCGCCGATCGCTTGGATAACATCCGGGTCAACGGCGGGTTGATCACTCCCCAGGAAGTCCCGGGTGACTTCAACGACTGGTACACCTGGGCCACCTGTCTGAAAAACACCGACAAGCACATCACCGGCGGCATGTACGGGACCAGGTGCGTTCAGGACGCCATGAGCATGGCTTCCCTGACCGTGGACGGCCGGGATGCTTTTCTCAAGCGCCCGCACATCTCCGGCTGGGTTCTGACCATGCCCCCGCTGGCCATAGACCGGGAATCTCTGGAAGCGCTGCTGGAAATGGCCCGCTGGAACATCCCCTCTATCATCAGCTCCGGTCCGATCATCGGCACCACCTCCCCCATCACCATCCCCGGAACCTGTGCCCAGGCCCAGGCCGAGATCCTGGCCTGCATCACCCTCACCCAGCTGGTCAATCCCGGGGCGCCGGTGGTCTACACCAGCTTTGCCCGGGGCATGGACATGAAGACCGGCAATGTGCATATGGCCAGCCCCGAGTTCGCCATCCTCAAAGGCTGCATGTCCCAGCTCGGCCGCTGGCTGGACATGCCGGTCCGCATGCCCGGCCTGCTCAGGGACTCGAAGACCCTCGACGCCCAGGCCGGCTTCGAGACCGGCCTGGTCGGGGCCATCACGGCTATGAACGCGGATATCATCGACGCCATGCAGCTCGATTCCGACCTCCTGGTGGATTTTGCCGATCCCGTCTTCTGCAATGAATGCATGGGAGGACTCGAGCGTCTCACCCGGGAGGTGACCGTGGACCAGGCCAGCCTGGCCCTGGAGGTCATCGCCGAAGTGGGTTCGGAGGGCACCTTTTTGACACATGACCACACTTACGCCCACTTCCAGGACGAACTCTGGATTCCAAAGCTCATGGAGCACCGCAGCTATGAATCCTGGGAACAGGACGGAGCTCTGGATATCCGCAGCAAGTCCCTGAACCTCACCAGGCAGATGATCAAGGACCATGATGAATCGAATTTTCCCCTTCCGGTACAAGAGGCTATCGACGACGTCGTGACCCGGGCGGTCAACAGACAAGCCTAACTAGCTCCTGAACGGAAACTCGTGTTTGGTCGTAAACCTGCCCAGATACAAGGAACAAAAAATTTTGAAACCGCAGTGTATTTCAATAAATGAGGATTTCAAAATTTTGCAGTGACGAAGTAGATGGATGGGTTTACGGCCAAACACTAACACCAACCAAACACGAAAAGGAGAGAGCAAAATGGCAGCAAACGAGTCACAGAGTGAAACCTATCAGTGGAAAAATATGGAATGGCTGGTCTTTCTCCTGAGCGGCGGGGTGCTGCTGCTCTTTGTGATCGCCTCTCTCATCGACGTGGAGTACGTCTCGGGAGTGGTCAACTCGTCCTTTGCCTGGTCCTGCAAGTACTTCGGGGCCTACTGGCAGTGGCTGGTCTTCTTGAAC
>JAIPER010000131.1 GCA_021737115.1 Desulfohalobiaceae bacterium | reverse complement strand
AAAACGGCAGAACAGATGGAAACGGACCTCTTGGAAAAGATGAGAGACTCGGTGGAGATCAACAAGGCCGACAAAAAAGCCTTTATTGAAGCCAGCGCTCCGATCTATAAAGAATTCGGAGAACAGGTGCCCGGTGGTGAGGAGCTGATCGAAAAAGCCGTGAATCTCGGCGAATAAAGCGATCTGAAAACAGGACAAAGCCCCGGAAAGACACTTTCCGGGGCTGTTTATCCTTTTCGATTGTCTGGAGGTATCCCTTGCTCTCGCGATTGCAGCACAAATATAAAGCGTTGATGGAGTACATTGTCATTATTCTGATGATTGTGTTGTCTCTGCTGGTGGTTGTGGCCGTGGTCTACCGCAAGTCCGGAATGTCCCTGAGCTGGTACGACGAGGTCGCCTCTGTTCTTCTGGCCTGGCTGACCTATTATGCCTCAGCCCTGGCCGCTCTGACCAGGGGACATATCGGTTTCAACGGACTGTTGAACGCCATGAAACCAAGCTTGCGGATCCCTGTCCTGCTTATCGGAGAAAGCCTGATACTGGCCTTTTTTATTCTCCTGGCCTGGGTTGGATATCAGGTCCTGACCATCCTTGGCGGAGACTCTCTGACCAGTCTGACCTGGGTTCCGACTCGCTTGACCCAATCGGTCATCCCCATTGGAGCAGTCCTGTTTATCATCGGCCAACTGCTCAGCTTCCCTGATATCTGGCGACAGGCCAAGACGGAAAAAGGGATCACCGGCCATGAAGATGTAGAGATTCCCGAGGAAACTTCAAAGAACTCCAAAGAGGTATTGCAGCCGTGACTATTTTTTTGATGTTTTTGGGTTTATTCCTCCTGATAATGATCAACGTGCCCATAGCCATAGCCCTGGGAATTGTGTCCGTCGGCACCATGCTGGCCGTGCAGGGGGTGAGCGCCCTCCCGAATGTGGCCCTGGTCATGTTCGACGGGGCCACCAAATTCCCTCTTCTGGCCATTCCTCTGTTTATCTTTGCCGGGGCGATCATGAACACCGGCGGCATTTCCAGGCGCCTGATCGCCTTTGCCTCCGCCCTTGTCGGCTTTGTCCGGGGTGGGCTGGCCATGGCTTCCACTGCGACATCCATGTTCTTCGCGGAAATGTCCGGCTCTGCTGTGGCAGATGTAGCCGCCCTGGGGTCGATCCTCATACCGGCCATGAAACGAAAAGGGTATCCCGGGTATTTCGGGGCAGCTGTCTTGTCTTCCTCAGCCACCATCGCCGTGATCATCCCCCCGTCCATTCCCATGATTCTCTATGCGGTCATGTCCGGGAGCTCCGTGGTCAAGATCTTCGTGGCCGGCATCATACCAGGTGTTCTCTGCGGCCTGACTATGATGGCTTTGTCCTATGGGTTTGCCGTCCGCTATAACTACCCGGTCGAAGAAACCTTTCAATTGAAAAAGGTCTGGCAGACGTTCAAAAATGCCTCCTGGGCCTTTATTATCCCGCTCATCATCCTGGGCGGTATCTTCGGCGGTTTTGTCACTGCCACGGAAGGGGCAGGGCTGGCCGTGGCGGCCTCTCTGTTCGTCGGCGGGGTCATCTATCGGGAGATCAACTGGAATCATTTGAAAACGGCCACCATCGAAGGCGGAATATCCACCGGAGTGGTCATGCTCCTGGTGGCCGCCTCTGCCCTGATGGGAACGATTCTGACCGAACTACAGATCCCCCAGCAGCTGGCCCAGCAGATCACGGCCTTCACCACCAATAAATACGCCGTACTGGGACTGTTGAACATATTTTTCCTGGTAGTCGGCTGCTTTCTGCATTCCGCCGCGGCTATTATCCTGGTGGTGCCCATTGTCATGCCTCTGGTCCACGCCGTGGGCATCGAACCGATTCATTTCGGGCTGGTAGTCACTCTCAACCTGGGTATCGGTCAGCAGACACCCCCTGTGGCCAGCGTGCTGATTACCGCCTGTTCCGTGGCCAAAGCCGATATCTGGGATGTCAGCAAGGTCAATGTCTTTTATGTCGGAACTATTTTCATTATCCTCATGATGTGCACCTACATTCCGGCCATTCCCATGTTCCTGGTGCACCTCTTCTATGGCTAACAAAGCAGGTGACTGTCGCCGGAAGCTACCCACGCCGGAAAGAGACGGTCGGCGATATCTACTGTATAATAATATTTGAACAAATGTACCAAATCTACCCATGCTGCTCACCAAACTCCGATCTCTGGACCGCTTGACCCGCACCGAACAAAAGATCGCCGTCTATTTTGAACGGCATCTTCAGCAACTGGCCTTTGACAGCCTGGCAGGACTCAGTGCCAAGGCCGGGGTCAGCAAGACCTCCATGAATCGTTTTTTGATGCAGCGACTCGGCTACACAGGTTTCGGCCAATTCAAGGCGGAACGTCAGAAAGAGATCGAGCACCGTCTGGAATCGCCCATTGAGCGCTATCAGCGCCGGAACGACGGCAGTTGGGAAACAACAGGCATAGCCCCGACACCCTTTCAGCGCCGCATTGCTGAATATATGCAGCATATTCAAAATGTGGGTGCTTATCTCGATCAGGAGACCCTGGAGGAAGCCGCCAACGCGATTTCGCAAACCGACAGGGCGCTCTATGTGCTCGGGCAGCGCATGTCCTTCAGCCTGGCCTACATCCTGGCCACCAACCTCCATTACATCCGCTCGGATGTCTTTCTCATGCGGGACGACCACGCCTCGCTGCCCACTGAAATCTTCAACACCAAACCCGGGGATGTGCTGTTTGTGATCTCCCGCCGGCGCTATTCGGAAAACACCTGCCGCCTCGCCGACTATCTCCGACGTAGCGGCCTGACCATCGTGGCCTTCACCGACTCCGAGGTCTCCCCCCTCGTGCCCCTGGCTGACGTTCTCCTGGTCATTCCCTCCCTGGACGCCGGCACCTTTGAAAGCCTTGGTGCGCAGGTGGTGGTTATTGAAACTCTTGCCCTCATGGCTGCAGACAAATGCCGTGAAAGCGGAAAGGAATACTTTCAAAGGGCCGAGAATATCCTGACTGAATTTTTCTGTCTTATCCAGGACAGCGATTCACCTTTCGACTCCGGTTTCCTGAAAGCATCGGATCTGTCCTGAATCAGGACCTGTTTTTTTCACTTGTAACCTCAAGGAGGTAGCTATGCACCGCTGGAAAAAAGGTTCCCGTATTTGGATCATTGCCCTGGCCATGCTTGGACTGGTCCTGGCCTCTACGGCCTGGGCCGGAAAAAAAGACGACACATTGAATGTCGCCTTCACCAAAGAACTTGAATCCTTGGACCGCTACTACAACACCGCCCGGGAGGGGATTGTCTTTGCCCGGCATGTCTACGACAACCTCCTGTTCCGGGATCCGGAAACCTACGAATACAAGGGTCTGCTGGCCAAGTCCTTTGATTGGGAAGACGAATTGACCCTGAACATTGAACTGAGAAAGGGGGTCAAGTTCCACAACGGCCAGGAAATGACGGCGGACGACGCGGTCTATACCCTCGGCTATGCCGCTGATCCGGAAAGCAAGGTCAAGACCCAGCGCTACTCCAACTGGATCGACACTGTTGAAAAAACCGGTCCCTACTCCTTCACCATCCACCTGAAATATCCTTTTCCGCCGGCCCTGGAGTTCCTCTCCGGCGCCAATCCCATCTATCCCAAGGACTACTATCAGGAAGTCGGGCACAAGGGCTTCGGAGTCAAACCCATCGGTTCCGGTCCTTACAAAGTGACCGAAGTCGAACCGGGGAAACGTCTGGTTCTGGAAAAAAATGAGAACTATTTTCAGGGCGGACCCAAAGGCCAGCCCTCCATCGGCAAAATTGTCTGGCGCACCCTGCCGGAGATGAACACCCAGGTTGCGGAACTCATCACCGGCTCCCTGGACTGGGCCTTTCTGGTCCCTCCGGATCAGGCCGAACAGCTGAAAAAGATCCCGAATGTTCAGGTAGTTTCCGCGGAAACCATGCGCATCGGGTATCTGACCTTTGACGCCGCCAACTTCAGCGAAGAGAAGCACGACATTGACAATCCATTCAAGTATACAAAGGTTCGGCAGGCCGTGAGCCATGCCATCAACCGTGAAGCCATCGCCAAGAACCTGATCGGCGAAGGGTCCCGGCCGGTCTACACCCCCTGCTACCCAAGCCAGTTCGGCTGTATTCAGGAAGCCGCCAAAGAATACCCCTTCGACCCGGAAAAAGCGCGTCAGCTTCTGGATGAGGCCGGCTATCCTGAAGGTTTTGACTGCATTCTCTATGCCTACCGCAACCGGCCGTTTGCTGAAGCCATGGTGGGGAACCTGAAGGTCGTGGGCATTGATGCCAAGCTGGTCATGATGAAGTACTCCGCCCTGCGGGAACGGCAGCGGGCCGGCAAGACCCCCATGCAGTTCTTGACCTGGGGCTCCTATTCCATCAACGACGTCTCGGCCATTATCAGCAACTTTTTCGAATTTGAAGCCGACGACATCACCCGGAATCCCCAAGTCAGAGATTGGCTGAAGGCTGCAGATAAGGAAATGGACACTGAAAAGCGCAAGGAGCTCTACGGCAAGGCCATCGCCCGGATTACCGAGCAGGCCTACTGGGCTCCGCTGTTTTCCTATGTCTCCAACAACTGTTTTACCGATGATTTGAACTTCACGCCCTATCCGGACGCTGTCCCCCGCTTTTATATGGCGACCTGGAAATAACCCTTGCTGATTATCGGGGCCGGCTCCGGTCGGTCCCGAATTCTCGTTTGCAGACAACACTTTTTCGTTCAAGGTGCCTGTATGCTGATCTATTTTTTGAAGCGCCTCGGTCTGGCTGTCCTGGTGACCATCGCGGTCTCCATGATCAGCTTCATGATGATCAGAGTATCCGGCGACCCGGCCATTGCCCTGGCCGGCGAAGCCGCCACCTCTGAAGAGATCGAGTTCGTCCGGGAGCAGTACGGTTTTGACCGACCCCTGATCATCCAATACCTGGAATGGGCCTCCCGGGCCATTCGCGGAGATTTAGGGGAATCCCCCTACATGAATCTTCCGGTGACTCAGATGATCGGCAACCGCATCGGGGTGACCATGACCCTCGGCGTCTGCGCCTTGTCCTTTGCCGTGCTCTTGTCCGTTCCTCTGGGGGTGCTGGCCGCGATTCGCCCCAACACCTGGATCGATCGTCTGGCCTTGACCATTTCCGTCATCGGCCAGGCCATGCCCTCGTTCTGGTTCGGCCTGATCATGATCATTGTACTGGGAGTGAAGTTCCGCCTGCTCCCGATCTCCGGTGCAGAGACCCCGGCCCATTTCATCATGCCGACCATCGCCCTGGGCTATTACGCCACCCCGGCCATCATGCGACTGGTACGCTCCGGCATGCTCGAGGTCTTGTCTTCGGATCATATCCGGACCGCCAAGGCCAAGGGGCTGCGCTGGGGCAAAATCCTGTTCAAACACGCCCTGCGCAACGCCATCATCCCGGTAGTGGCCGTGCTGGCGGTCCAGCTCGGCTTCATGCTCGGGGGATCCATTGTTATTGAAACCGTCTTTGCCCTGCACGGCATCGGCCACCTGGCCTGGGTCTCCATCGGGCGCTCCGACCTGCCGGTGGTCCAGGCCATTGTCCTGCTTTTGTCCATTATTTATGTGGTGCTGACCTTTCTGAGTGATCTGCTCAATGCCTTTCTGGACCCACGAATACGCGTCAAATAACCACCATGCCTGTTTTGGGCATGGTGGTTATGAAAAAAGATAGAACTGACGGAAGGTATGCATTGCAGGATACCGAAAGCTCAAGCATGAGTTGCCAGAATTTTTGAACAGGCAAACCTTCAATGTGTGACTAGCGAAAGTATTTGCAAAAAAATTATGACAGAACACAGCGCAACTTTTGACAAAGGCCTGGGCCAGGAGGTGGTCTTTCCCTCTCCAGGACAGATCATGCGTCGCCGGATGCTCAAGAGCAGGGGATTTCTCCTGGGGCTGATCATGTTCATCCTGGTCGTGCTCATGGCTCTTTTGGCTCCGCTCATTTCCCCGCATGATCCCTATCATCAGGATCTCTCCCAGCGTCTGATCACCCCTGTCTGGACGGAACAGGGTTCCTGGGAGTTCCCCCTGGGCACGGACTACCTGGGACGAGACAATCTGAGTCGGGTGTTTTACGGGGCCAGGATCTCTTTGCTTATCGGCTTCTCCTGCATGCTCATCGCGGCGGGCATCGGGACCTCCCTGGGTCTGCTGGCCGGCTACTTCGGAGGGGTGGTGGACATGGTGGTCAGTTTTCTGATCACGGTCCGCCTGGCTCTGCCTGCTGTCCTGGTGGCCGTAGCCGTGGTCGCCCTCATCGGGGGATCCATGGATGTGGTCATAGTGGTCCTGGGCTGTCTGGTCTGGGACCGCTTCATCGTGGTCATCCGGGCCAATGTCCAGCAGATCCGGTCCATGGACTACGTCCCAGCGGCTCGGGCGGCCGGCTGCTCGGTGTTCTGGATTCTCATGCGGGAGATCATGCCCAACCTCTTGAATAACCTGGTGGTCATCGCCACCCTGGAAATCGGACGGGTGATCCTGCTGGAAGCAGCCCTGTCCTTTCTGGGAATGGGAGTGCAACCTCCAATGCCCTCCTGGGGCTTGATGATCTCTGAAGGAAAGGAATTTATGCTCTTTGAACCCTATCTGGTCATGATCCCGGGCGTGGCCCTGTTTATTCTCATCCTGGGCATGAATCTTCTGGGCGATGGCCTGCGCGATGTGACCTCACCGGAGGGGGGCGCATGAAGCATCTGCTTGAAGTCAAACACCTGTATGTGGACCTTCCTCTGCCGGCCGGCATGCTTCATGCGGTCCGGGACGTCAGTTTTCATCTGGACATGGGGGAGACCCTGAGCCTGGTTGGAGAATCCGGCTGCGGCAAATCCATCACCGCCCTGGCCCTGATGAACATCCTTCCCCCCAAGGCCATCCGCCGGGCGGAGATCCTGCGCTTTGAGGACACCGATCTGCTGCGTTTGCCTGATGAGCAGATGGCCTCGCTGCGGGGGGCCAAGATGGCCATGATCTTTCAGGAGCCCATGACCTCCCTGGACCCCTGCTACACCATCGGCAACCAACTCGTAGAGGCCATTCTGGAGCACCAGAGGATCAGCAAGCAGGAGGCCCGGGGCAGGGCGGTCTATCTTCTGGACAAAGTGGGCATCACCGGGGCCGATTCCCGGCTGAAGCAGTATCCTCACCAGCTTTCCGGCGGGCTCAGACAGCGGATCATGATCGCCATGGGCCTGATGTGCGGACCCAGCCTGATCATCGCGGACGAGCCCACCACGGCCCTGGATGTGACCATCCAGGCCCAGATCCTGGAGCTTTTGGCCTCGCTGCAGCGGGAATTCAACATGGGCATGATCCTGATCACCCACGATCTGGGCGTGGTGGCCAGGGTGGCGGACCGCCTGGCCATCATGTACTGCGGCCAGGTGGTGGAAACCGGACCCACCGCGGATGTCTTCTCCAAGCCCATACACCCCTATACCCGGGGCCTTCTGGACTGCATCCCGGTGCCGGGCAAGACCAGGCCCGGTGACAAGCTGGGCTCCATTCCCGGCATCGTGCCCACCCCCATCGGCGATCTTTTTGGCTGTTCCTTCCGCAATCGCTGCTCCCAGGCCACGGCTGACTGCATCCAGGATGTGGATCTTCTGGAGTTATCACCCGGCCGGGCCTTCCGCTGTCTGGACCGTCCGGAAGCGTGCCGGCCCGAAGGGCTTGAGGTGAGAACATGATACAAACCGCCCTGCAAACTGAACAGATAACCAAGACCTACATGGTCAGCGACGGGGCTTTTCGGCCCAAACGTCCCCTGCACGCCGTGAACGGGGTGAGTCTGGACGTACCCACGGGTTCAGTCCTCGGTCTGGTGGGAGAATCCGGCTGTGGCAAAACCACCGTGGCCAAGATGCTCCTCGGTCTGGAAAAGACCACCTCGGGCGATATCCGGATTGCAGGCAAAAGCCTGAGCAGTCTCAGCTCGAAGCAGGTGGCCGGCTATGTCCAGCCCATCTTTCAGGACCCCTTTTCCTCCCTCAATCCCAGGAAACGCATTAAGCTGATCATTTCCCTGCCCCTGAGGGCCCTGGGCATCGGGACCCCGAAGGAATGGGACACAAAGGTGGATGAAATCATGGAAGTGGTGGGCCTGCCCGCCCGTCTCAAGGACAACTATCCGAACCAGCTCTCCGGAGGTCAGCGGCAGCGGGTGGCCGTGGCCCGGGCTCTGATCATGCATCCTGAAGTGGTGCTCTGCGACGAGCCAACCTCGGCCCTGGATGTCTCGGTCCAGGCCCAGATCCTGAATCTGCTCATCGACCTGCAGCAGGAATTCAATCTGACCTACGTGATCATCAGTCACGATCTGGCCGTGGTGGAGCATATCGCCACCCGGGTCGCGGTCATGTACCTGGGCC
>JAIPER010000130.1 GCA_021737115.1 Desulfohalobiaceae bacterium | reverse complement strand
GAACTGGGAGCAAAACGGCAGGTCATAGACCATGGCATCGGCCTTGCCGTTTAAGACCTCCAGGGCGGCCTCTGATTCCTCTTCAAAGGATTTGTATTTTGCCTTGTAGATCATGCGCTTGACGGCCTGCTCCCCGGTGGTGCCCAGGACCGAGGTCACGGTGTATTTGGGGTCATTGAGGTCCTTGTAGGACGTGACTTCGCCTTCGTGCTTCTTGTTCAGGAGGATGGTCTGTCCGACGATGATGTAGGAATCGGCGAAATTGATGGACAGGTTCCTCTCCTGGGTCACGGTCATGCCGCTGATGATGATGTCGAATTTCTTGCTGACCAGAGCCGGGATAATGCCGTCCCAGGCGGTATTGACCGGGACGAACTTGACGTTCATGGCCTTGGCCATCTCCTTGGCCACGTCGATGTCGAAACCGACGAAACGACCTTGACTGTCCGTTAATTCAAAGGGCGGATAGCTGGCATCGAAGCCCACTCTGAGCTCCCCCCTCTTGGTGATGGTCTCCAGAGTGGATTTCTTGGCCAGATCGATATCCGCGCCAAGGACCGGGCCAGAGAATAAACAGGCCGCGAAAGCAAGCGCCAATCCGATGACTAAAACCTTTTTCATCTCTCATTCCTCCTTGTGATTGGGTGGTTGGTCAAAGGGTTACGGTCAACAAGTCCTATCATTTCTTCAGGCAGGAACCCTAAAAGAAAAACAGCTGGATGTAAAGAATTTTGTGAACTGTTTACAAAATCCGGAAAGCGATCGAACATTCTCATTTGCTGACCCAGAGCAGATTATACAGATCCAGCCTCCTGTTGCTCAGGTTGCAGACACTGCCCTGTTCCCTGAGTTCTTTGAGCAGATCGAGATCCAGATCGGCGATGAGGGCCATCTCCGTATTCGGAGTGGCCTCGGCTGCGATGCCGTCATGGGGAAAGGCGAAATCGGAAGGGGTGAAGACTGCGGACTGGGAGTACTGAATATCCATGTTTTCCACCCTGGGGATGTTGCCCACGCTCCCGGAGATAGCTACATAGCATTCATTTTCAACGGCCCTGGCCTGGGCGCATCTCCTGACCCGGAGGTAGGCATTCTGGGTGTCGGTCCAGTAGGGCACCAGGAGGATGTTCATGCCCTGTTCGGCCAGAATCCTGGGGAGTTCCGGAAACTCGATGTCATAGCAGATCAGGATGCCGATCTTGCCCACATCCGTCTCAAAGACCTTGAGTTCGCTGCCCCCGCGCAGGCCCCAGCTCTGGTACTCTTCCGGAGTGATGTGCAGCTTGTACTGTTTTTCCCAGGTCCCGTCCCGCCGGCAGAGGAAGGAGATGTTGTAGAGTTTGTTGTCCGTGTACTCCGGAATGGAGCCGGAGACGATATTGATGTTGTAAGAAAGGGCCATGTTGACCAGTTCCCGGCGCAGAGGCTCGGTGTATTCCGCCAGGGAGCGCATGGCCTCGGGAGCGTACTCCTGGTCGAACTCGGCTATGAGCGGGGCGTTGAACAGCTCCGGAAAGAGGACGATATCGGCGTGATACCTGGCCACGGTATCCACAAAAAACTCCACCTGCTGCCTGAAGTGCTCAAAGGACTCGAAAAGGCGCATCTGCCACTGAACCACTCCCAGACGGACATAGGTCTTTTTGGCCCCCATCAGGGGAGTCCGGTCTTCGAAGTATATATTGTTCCATTCCAGGAGCACGGCATATCCCAGGGACTCTCGATCTTCAGGCATGTAGTTCTTGATGAGCTTTTTGATGTGGAAATCGTTGGCCAGCTGAAAGGTCAGAACCGGATCGTGGATCTCCTTGCTCTTGACCATCTGGATGTACTGCTGGGGGGTCATCTCATCCGCCACCTTGCGGTAGCCCGGGATTCGACCTCCCAGGAGGATGCCTTTCAGATTCAGGTTCTCACAGATCTCTTTCCTGGCGTCATAGATCCTCCGCCCCAGGCGCATGCCCTGGTAATCAGGATTGACGAAGACCTCTATCCCGTAGAGGTAATCCCCGTCCGGATCGTGGTTTTTCAGGTGCCCTTCCCCGACGATCTGATGATAGGTATGGTTCTCTCCGTACCTGGAAAAATCAATGATCAGGCTCAGGGCCGCGGCCACCACTTTGCCGCGATCTTCGATGCAGATCTGTCCCTGGGGAAAACGGGCCAGATGGGAGGCAAACTCCTCCCTGGTCCAGTACTCGCCCAGGACCCGGTAGACCCGTTCCATGATCTCCCGGATATCCTCATAATCCGAAGACCTGAGGTTGCGCAGTTCCAGTTTGTGATCCGATGTCTGTTCGGTATTCATGGCTCTTTACTTCGTGGTTTTATGTTCTTGAAAAACTTCAAAAGGAAATCCGGGGATGAAAGTGAATACAAGAACCCAAGCAACAGACCACACTCCGGATTCCGCCAATTATTGCATAGCATTTAACCGAAGGAAGTTTTCCTGTCAAGGCCTTTTCACAGGAATATCTCCCAGCATATCAAAACAGCCGAGACCGTGCAGACCCAGATCGTTGAGGACACAAACATCAGGTTGCAGGCCGGCCTGATCTTCTCCGGTCCGGGGCTGGCAAAGGAGAGCCCGATAAAGGGTTTGTCCACCAGTGTTCCCTGGTAGAGGTTGGGTCCTCCGAGCCGGGCCTGGAGGGCCCCGGCAAAGGCGGCTTCAGGCAAGCCGGCATTGGGGCTGGAATGATTTCGGCCCTCCTGCAGGGCGGTCCTGAGACTGGACCGGAAACGTCCGAACAAAAGCCAGGAGCCCAGGCCGATGATGACCACCGAGAACCTGGCCGGGAGGTAATTGGCCCCATCGTCCAGCCGGGCCGCAACCCTTCCGAACTCGATGTAGGCCTCGTTCTTATAGCCGATCATGGAATCCAGGGTGTTGACCATCTTGTAGGCCAGGGCCAGGGGCGCCCCGCCCAGGGCGGCGAAGAAGAGTGGGGCCAGGACCCCGTCCACGAAGTTTTCGGCCACGGTTTCCACCGCCCCCTGGGCCACTCCGGTCCGGCTCAGCCCGTCCACGTCCCGTCCCACGACCAAACCGACTTTTTGTCTGGCTGTGTTCAAGTCCCTGCTTTCCAGAGCCTGCCCAACTTCTCGGGCTGCAGCGGCCAGGGATCTGGCCGAGAGACAGTAATAGACAAGCACGGCTTCCAGGAGAAAAGAAAGCAGGGGATGGACCGCATGGGCCAGGCTGAGGACCAGCCAGGCCACTGACCAGGTCCCCGAGATCAGGACGGCGGCCAGCAGCCCGCCGGAGAGAGTCGGATTGAAGGGCAAGAGGCGAAAGCGGGGTTCGGCCATCTCGATCATCCGGCCCATCAGGCGCACGGGATGGGGCAGCCAGAGGGGATCCCCCAGGATCAGGTCCAGGGCAAAGGCCAGAAGGAGCACAGACCAGCCGGAAAGAAAGAAATCCATCAGACTCCCTGCCCCAGGCTTGCCGCCTCCCTGCTCGTCTTCTCCGGCAAGAACCTGGACAGGGCCTTGAGCAGCGCCTGGTTTTCCTGCGGCCTCTTCAAGGAGATCCGGATGAAGCGCTCGGACAGTCCCTTAAAATTGGCGCAGTCCCGGATGAGGATTTTCTCCCGGCCCAGGGCCCGGCAGAGCTCTCCCGAGTCCGGTCCGTCCTCGATCGAGGCCAGGAGAAAGTAGGTGGCGCTCGAAAATACCCGCAGCCCGGCCTGCTTGGCAAGCCTCTTAGCACAGGCCGCTCTCTCCTCCTGCATGACCTGCCTGGTCCTGCGGACAAAGGCCTGGATCCCGGGCCGATGCTGCATCAGGTAGCGAACCGCTTCCTGGGCCAGACTGTTCACGGGCCAGGGCTGCATTTGCTGAGACCAGGCCCTGATCATCTCTCTGGAGGCTATCAGGAATCCCACTCTGAGGCCCGGAATCCTGAAGGACTTGGACATGGAGTTAAGGCAAACGATGTTGGGCAGTCCCGCCTTGCTCAGGCTCTTGTCTTCCCCTCCCGGGACAAAAGGCAGGTAGGATTCGTCGATCACGAACCTGACCCCGGGGTGGTCCCTGGCCAGTGCCTCTAATTCGCTTTTTGGGGTCAGGACCCCGGTTGGATTGTTGGGGTTGCAGAAAAAGACCGTGTCCACGCCGGACAAGGACTTGGAGAGCCTGTCCGTATCCGGGTGAAAAGAGTCCTTTTCATGCGTAAGGAAATACTCCGGCTCGATTCCGGCCTTTCGGCAGCCATCCGCATAATCGGCATAGGTCGGGGCCACGATCAGGGCCCGCCGGGTGCCGAGCATCTCCGGAAGGGCGTGGATGAACTGGGTGCTTCCGTTGCCGGCCAGGATCCGCCCGGGATCCAGATCATGAGACCCGGCAAAATCCCTGATCATCGACCCGGCCTCCACCTCGGGCAGGCTTACGATCTCCCCGATTCGCTCCCGGAGGTGGGCAAGCAGGCCGGGAGGCGGTCCAAAAGGGTTCATATTGCTGCTCATGTCGGTGATCTCTTCTGCAGAACAGCCAAGCTCAGCCGCCAGTTCCCGACTATTTCCGCCGTGACCGGTTATCATTCTCTCCCCCGGGCTGTACGGTCCTTGATGGTGACCGGAATGCCGGCCACGGTCCAGATAACCCGGTCTGCCCGGGCCGCCAGCCTCTGGTTGACCGCTCCGTTTACATCCCGGAACATCCTGGCCAGTCTGTTTTCCGGGACCACCCCGGCCCCGACTTCGTTGCCGACCAGAATGACCGGACATTTTCCTGGCTCTAGGGCTTTAAGGAGTCCGTCCAGAGCCTGCTGCGCATTGGACTCCTCTGCCTGCCGCTCCAAAAGGTTGGCTACCCACAGGGTCAGGCAGTCGATGAGCAGGACGTCGGCCAAAAGGCCGCATTCGCTTATGGTCCCGGCCAGATCCAGCGGACACTCCACGGTCTTCCAGGCTTGGCCCCTCTCCTGTTGATGCCTTTTTACCCTGTTCTGCATCTCCGGATCCCGGGGGACGCTGGTGGCCACGAACACTCTTTCCTCCCCGGGCAGGGCCTCGGCCAGGGCAAGGGCCTGCGAGCTCTTGCCGCTTCTGCAGCCCCCCAGCACCAGAATCACTTCCTGCCTATTTTTCGCACTCATTTTTGCTTCACCTTTGGCTGTCGGTTCTGGCCAAATCGACTATTTTTTTCAGATCGAGGCTGGTCCGGAGGTGCTCGGCCAAGCGATCGTACTCCTGCTGCCTGGCCTGCAGCCAGCCGGTTTTCGTTTCCGATCCGGCGCATTCGACCCCGATGCCCCGAAGCCAGGCAGCCAGGATTTGCGGTTCATCGAAGAAGCCGTGCATATAGCAGCCCAGGATGCGGCCGTCCGCCGAGATACAGCCGTCCGCGTCCTGACAGGAGATCCTGTTTCTCTTGACGACCTCGAGCAGGGGGAGGCCTTTGCCGAACATCTCGGTGCAGCCCATATGGATCTCGTAGCCGCAGCCCCTTGCCCGGCCCCAGGAGAATTCGCTCCAGGAGGTGGTCTTGGGGGCCTGGAGTCTGGTTCGAACCGGCAACAGGCCAAGACCGGGGGTGCTGCCCGCAGGCCCTTCCAGACCCTCCGGGTCGTCCACCGCGTGGCCCAGCATCTGGTAGCCGCCGCAGATCCCCAGGACATGCCCCCCGTCCCTGGCGAAAGCGTCGATTTCTTCGGCCCAGCCCGAGTGCCTGAGCCAGTCCAGGTCCGCGCGGGTGTTCTTGGATCCCGGCAGAATCACGGCCTGGAAGCGGCTCAGGTCGCCCGGTTCTTCCAGGAAACCGCAGCTGACCTCCGGGGTCCTGGCCAGGGAGTGGAAATCGGTGAAGTTGGAGACATGGGGCAGACGGACCACGGCGATGCACGGTCTGGAGCGGTCGAAGGACTGCTCCAGGTTCGAGCGCTCCAGGACCACGGAATCCTCGGCCTCGATGGTGATCCCCTGGTACCAGGGAACGACCCCCAAGACCGGCTTTCCGGTTTTTTGTTCGATCCAGTCGACCCCGCTTCCAAACAGGGAGACATCTCCCCGGAAGCGGTTGATGATAAATCCCTTGATCATCTCCAGCTGCCGCCCGTCCAGGCAGGCCAGGGTGCCGACGATCTGGGCAAAGACCCCGCCGCGATGGATATCGGCCGCCAGGACCACGTCGGCCTGAGCATACTCGGCCATGCGCAGATTGACGAAATCATCCTCCATGAGGTTGACCTCGGCGCAGGAACCGGCCCCCTCCATGACCACCAGGTCATACTCCTGCCGCAGTCGGTCCAGGGCGGCCCGGGCCTCGATCTCCAGGTCCGCCTTCTGCTGGTAGTACTCCCTGGCTGTGCTGTTCTTGTAGACCCGGCCCAAGAGGACCACCTGCGAGCCCATCTCCCCGCTGGGCTTTAAAAGCACGGGATTCATGTCCACGTGCGGGGCCAATCCGCAGGCCTCGGCCTGGACGATCTGGGCCCGGCCCATCTCCAGCCCCTCCGGGGTGACTCCGGAGTTGTTGGACATGTTCTGGGCCTTGAAGGGGGCCACCCGGTAGCCCAGCTGCTTGAAGATCCGGCACAACCCGGCTGCCAGGACGCTCTTGCCCACGTCGGATCCTGTCCCCAGGACGGCGATGCATTTGGCCGGCTTTCGGCCCTGGCCTGCTCCCGGCACAGGCCAGGGGCTGTCCGGGCTGGTCTTATATCTCATATTTTTCTGCATAGCCTCTCGGGGTGAACATGAATTCAAGATACTGCCGGGACCGGCTGCTCCCGACAAAGACAACCGACTGCATGCCGACCTCGGCCAGGTGCAGCTCCTTAAGGGGGATGATCCGGGTCCTCTGTCCCGGCCGCATGGCCTTGGTAGCGATGCCCACCACGGTATTCGGGCTGCGCTGGGCCAGGATGATCTCACAGGCCCGGGCCAGCTGCCAGTCCCTCTTTTTGCTTTTGGGGTTGTGCAGAACAATGACGAAATCAGCCCTGGCCGCGGCTTCAAGCCTGTTCTCGATCACCTCCCAGGGGGTGAGCAGATCGCTCAGGCTGATGGCGGCAAAATCGTGGGTCAAGGGGGCCCCCAGGAGCGAGGCCCCGGCGGCCAGGGACGGGATGCCCGGGACGACCTCCAGTCTGACTCCGGTGATCCCGGATACGTCCTCCTCCTGCGGCCGGACCACCCGGATCCCTCTTTGTTCGCAGCTCTCCAGGACCAGGCCGGCCAAGGCGTAGATACCCGGATCCCCGCTGCAGATCAGGGCGCAGGTGCGGCCCTGGAGGCAGCGGTCCAGGGCCTGGCGGACCCGGTCCACTTCCTTCTTCATGCCGGAGGAGATGATCTCCCGCTCTCCAAGCAGGGGCCGAATGAGTTCCAGGTAGGTGCTGTACCCGGCTATGACCTCGGCCTGCTCCAGGACCTCCAGGGCCCGCCCGGAGAGATGCTCCAGGCCGCCCGGGCCGGTTCCGACTAGATAAAAGGCCGGGCTCTCCTGGCCAGGGCCACGGTCACGTTCCCCCTGGCCTGTTTGGACACGACCAGGCTGCCCTGGCCTGCGGCCAGAATGGCCGCTGCTTCGCAGACGCTTGCTACTCCTATCCATTGTTCCACCTTTTTGGACGGGGTCTTGACCCCGGTGACTTCCGAAAGTTCGCTCTTGCTTGCAAATAAAATATCCAGGCCAAGCTCCCCGGCCGCAGCCAGCAGCCCTGGTTCATCGTTTTTCAGATCGATCGAGGCCAGGCAGGCCAGGCTGGTTCGGGCCAGCCTGGAGTCCTGGCAAACCCGGGTCAGGACTCCCAGGATCTCCTCCCGACCGGTGCCCCTGTTGCAGCCGATGCCGGCCGCCAGGCTCCGCGGCCTGAGGACAAGGGTCTCTTCCGGGACCGGGATCAGGCGGTCGTCGACAGCGATCAGGGGATCTGGATCGTCCTTGGCCGCGACGATACTGAGCCCGGCCTTTCGGAGATCCGGAAGCAGCAAGGCGTAGGGATCGTGGATCCGGATCTCCTGCCCGGCCAAAATGGCCGTGTTGACCCTCTTGATCTGCGCGGGGTTCTCGATGAGCAGCCCCTTTGCCCCGGCCAGGCTGTCGATGGCCGGCAGTCCCCGTATATCGGTGGCCGTGCTGATGATCGGACTGGCTCCGCTGATCCGGCTGATACGCTCGGTCAAGGCGTTGGCCCCGCCCAGGTGACCGGACAGGAGGCTGATGCAGTTCAGGCCCAGATCATCCAGAACCACCACCGCCGGATCCGTGGTTTTGCTCCTGATCCAGGGGGCGATGACCCTGACCGCGATCCCGGTGGACATCACGAAGACGTGCCCGGAAAAGGCCGGGAACTGTTCGGCCACCGCCCGGGCCAGGGAGCTGAAATGGCGCACCGGCAAATCTCCGGCCTGATCAGCAGCCGCGGATCGGGAGACGAAGAGGACCGTTTCCGGCATGGAAGCGGCGATTCGTTTTCCCAACTGCAGACCAGCAGCAGTA